>JALGSS010000895.1 GCA_029821745.1 Candidatus Zipacnadia bacterium | reverse complement strand
TCCCACGGCTCGTGGGGATCGAAGCAGTCCACCCACAGGAAGAACCGATCGCGCTTTGAGTTGTCTTCCAGGAACCTCGACGCCGTCCGGAACAACTGCGCGCAGTTCCACTCCTCGTTCTTGACGCGTTTGCGGTTCGCCCGGGCGTACGTGGCCACCATCGGCTGCGACATCGGGTCCTGCTTCACGCTGTCGAACAGCTCGTCCTTGGCCCAGTTCTCCAGCCACTTGCGCGAATCATCAACCCACGGGCGGTCGACCTCCGCACCATGCACGAAGGTCCACGCGTGGAACGGCCAGTCGAAGTTGTGCCCACCGTTGACCAGATGCGGGGTGTCGTGGATGAGCTGGGTGCAGTACCCGGCCTCCCCCAGCGTCCAGGGCAAGGTCACCGCGTCATGACGCAGCGGTCGCCACGGGTAGAACGGTGACCCGTACCGCCCCGTCATCGCATCCGTCCGGTGCGGGATCGTCGGGTAGCTGGCGTTGTAGCTATTTTCGAACACCCACGAATCCTGCGCCAGCCGGTCCAGGTTCGGGGTCTTGATCCAGTCATTCCCGTTCGCGCCGATGAAGTCATAGCGCAAGGTGTCGACCACGATCACGATGATGTTCATACCTGCCGACCTCTTTCCTGTCAGGCGGGCCGAATGCGTCAGCCCAGGATTTCTCGCACGCACTGCGCGATGGCTTCCCCAAGCGCCTTGTGCCCTGCAGGCTCCAGGTGGATTCCATCAAGGTCACTGGGCTCAGCAACAGTGGCCGCATCGAAGAAGTGGATGCCGCGCTCATCGGCCATGGCCTTGTAGCGCTCCGCCATCAGCGCCGACTTCTCCGCCGCGCCCTCAAACATCTCCGCCCATGGACCGACTTCCTTGATGAGGACCGGCGACACGAGGAGCACCTGCGGCGCGCCACCGTCGGGCCCGGCGATGCTCTCCAGGCAGATGTCCGCCAGCAGCCCGGCCCCGTAGGCGATGTCGAACGCCGTGAGCGAGAAGCGCTTTTTGAGATCGTTCGTCCCCAGCATGATGGTGACCAGGTCCACGGGGCGGTGCGTGTCCAGACACGGGATGAAGTATTCCCGCCCGTTCCAGTGATCCCCCAGCGGGTCGTCCCACACCGTGGTCCGCCCGTTGAGGCCCTCCTCAATCACCAGGTAGCCATCACCGAGAGCGTTGCGCGTGACGCCCGGCCACCGAACATCCCTCGGGAACCGCTCCGCATCGACGGGGCTGTATCCCCACGTGTTCGAGTCGCCAAAGCACAGGACCGTCTTCATGGGTCATCTCTCCTCCAAGGGCAGGCGAAGTCTCAGGTCGGGCCTGCAACTGCATCATTTCGGCACGTCCACGCGCCGGCCCTCGGCAGCCGACACATACGCAGCGAAGATCACCGCGACGACATCTCTTGCGAGCAGCCAGCCCGACAGCGGCTCCCGGTCTTCGACGATGCAGTCCACGAAATCCTGAATCTCCTGCTGGTAACCGCTTGCCCAATGCTCGTCCGGGGAGACGTAGTTCCAGCCTGCGCGCGTCGAGATCTTCTCGGCGAGGTACTCATCGCCCCACGCGCCCTCAAAGGGACCGTAGGCCATGCACGCGTCATTGGGGTTGATCCGGCACTGGATGCGCCCGGTGGACAGGAACACGTCCAGGTGGTTGTAGATTCCTCCGAGGACCACATCCGACGAGCATACCTGCGCCACAGACCCATCTTCGAAGGTGATCAGCGCCGCGCCCCAGTCATCGCAGTCGGCCAGTCCTGTCTTGAGGTACTTCTCCGGCTCCTCAACGAAGGACTCGATCCGCGTCAGGAACGCCGTCTCAGCCATCACATGCTTCGGGCGGATCGGCTTGCCGAACTTCGCGATCCCTTCGGCCTGTTTCATGTAGCAGACGCCGCCGATTGGGTGCGACCCCGTCCGCAGCAGTGATCCGCCACCGGCCAGCCGCCAGTACTTCGCGTACGATGCATGAGACCCGGGGTGCGATTCCTCAGCGACCATCCGCAAAACCGTGCCGCCGCTCTGCTCCATCAGACGCCGGGCCTTCTGCACGGAGGGCGCATACACCCAGTTCTCGGCGTACATGAACTTCACGCGGCTGTCCGTGAGTGCCTGCTCCAGTTCGTCGCACGCGCCCATGACGTAGTCCATCATGTGTTGCCGGGCCACAGTGTCGCCGACCAGTTCGTCCTCGGCTTGTCCGGGCTCTCCACAGTAACCGGTCAGGGGCTTCTCAACGATCACGTGCTTGCCGGCTCTCGCCGCCGCAATCGCCAGAGGCACATGCAGGTTCGTGGGTACGCACAGGTCGAGCACATCCACATCGGCCTTTTCGAGCAACTCCTCGGGCGTTGCGTAGACCTCACTGACGCCGAACTTCG
>JALGSS010000894.1 GCA_029821745.1 Candidatus Zipacnadia bacterium | reverse complement strand
GAGATCGTCATAGATGACGAAGTACTCGCCCTTGATGAAGAGCACGTGGCGGATGAACCGCTGCAGGTATGGCCGGGCTCTCTCGGCGTACACGTTGTCGAGCGGCAATCCCCAGCGCCTGTAGCTCCCCGGCTCCGACGGGTAGCACCGGGTCACGTCCCCCGCGAAGTAGGCGTAGTCCTCGCCCGTCTCGTAGCCGACGATCCGGCCGTAGGTCGGGTGGGCCATGCCGACGTTCGGCTGCGCCTGCCCGAGACCGTCAACGAGGACAGTGCTGTGGCTCATTGTGTGGTAGGCGTAGGCGTCCTGGTTCCCGGAGCTGCCCCCGCCGTGGTTGAGCATCTGGCCGTAGGCATGAAGCTGCATCGAGCCATCCGAGTTGAAGGAGTGGCTGTATCCGCCGCGCGGGCGGCACTGGAAGATGACCCCCGCGCCATTCTCATACGTGGCGCGCAAGCTCGGTGGCCCGGTCGCCGCCATCGCCCAACCCTCGATCGGGTATAGGGCGGCGAATTCCTTCTCGGGCTCCGGTGTGGGCTCGTCGTAGTATGCCGGCAGGCAGTACTCGATCCAGGGCCGCCAGGTGGAGAATTCCTTGCCCCCGTACTGCTGCCAGTTCAGCAGGAATCGGCCCTCTCCCGTGAGGTAGGCGAACTTGCGGAAGTGGGCGAGGTGATTCCCCCGAGAAGCATTCCGCTGATTGCCCCAGGCGTGGTGGCCCATCCCCACCGGAATGATGCGGCTGAACCAGTCCCCGAGGATTCGGTACCGCGGGTTCTTGCCCATATTCGCCTGCGGCAGGGCCGTGTCGAAGTACATGGTGGCGTTCATCAGCCACTTGCACTTCGAGGTCCCATACCCCGCGCCCTCATTCCACCCCTCATCGAAGCCGTGGCCGACGGTGATCCCGAGCAGATAGTTGAGCACCACCTCGAACCACTCGCGACCGACGGTACTGTGTTCGTACAGGACCAGCCCGCAGGCGGCGGTGTCCATCGCGGCCTCGTAGGCATGGCTGCTGATCATTCCGGCCATGCCGGTGGACTTCACCGGCCCGGCCTGCATCGCCGCGCTGGTGCGGTACCATCCGGACACGTGCAGGCTATCGACGTCTTCCAGGGACACGCGCTGACTCCACGCGCCTCTGTCTGATGATGCCGGACAGTCAATCCCCGCCAGGCCTGTCCCATTGCGCCCACCTTTCGCCGTGAAGATAGGCTTCGATTCCGTCTTGTAGCGACTGTATCGCCAGTCCGTGGGAGCGGCGTTGTCCGCCTGCGAGAAGTCGGGGTTCCGGACCAGTTCGGCCCCACCGGGATCCGCGGACAGGTGCACTGAATCCCAGTGGACCTGTCCGGCTGAGTAGTAGTTGAAGGGCTCCACCGTAACTCGCGTTGCGCCGGACGGCACCGGTATCTCTCGCGCATACTCGCGCCACTCGGGAGAGGGAGGCAGCTTGAGGCGCCTGTCTCCGTGCAGGGACAGGGACACCGCGTCGACGGTCATGCCCACTTCGCGGCTGTCGGCGAGGACGGATATCCGGTGCTCCCCGACGTCTCTCACGGTGATGCGCGTTGATGCCTCACCCCAGCCGTTGATGTACAGCCGCATGGGCTTCCCGTCGTCTATGCGAACGTGAAACGCATCCTGGTCCGCGCTCGGCCCGTGCCCGCGCACCGTCAGCAGGTACTCCGACGCCCCCAACCGTGTCGTGAGCGACGCCTGGGCCTCAGGCAACGCGAGTTCCACCAGCTTCCCGCCGGATGCCTTCTCATTGTCGATGATCCGCGCTCCGCCGGAGAGTTCGAAGGCCTCTACCTCCAGGTTCGTCGGATTCTCGCCCGACGAGAAGGTCAGGCGTAGCATCGGGCCCGCGCTGCTCCCCGCGCGGAATGAGAACCGGTTCATGATGTGGGCCACGCGCCACTCGAGGGACGCGGTCATCACTTTCTGCTCCTCTTCGGACAGGTCTGCGTACAGCCAGTCGAACAGCAGCGCCAGGAACTCGTTGCCCTGGGTTGCATCCTCGTTGCCGTCGCCGCCCAGACCCTCCGGTGATGCGCGTCCACCGGGCGGGTAGCTCGCCCACGTCACGCTGCGCTCCACCACACCGGAATACTTGTCCTCTCCGGTGATCTTCCACACGAAAGCAACGGTGGCGAGGTCGTGGGCGATGGTATAGAAGGACTGCTTGGGCTCAGGCTCACGATCTGTCGGCGGGAAGTCAGCCCACCAGTCCTTCGCGAGAATCTGGTCCGCCTTGCGCACCATGTACGCGAGCGCCGCCTTCGAGCCGGGGTCCGTTTCCGCGAGAGAACGAACCTGTGCCAGGTTGCTTCGGTTCAGGAGCACACGAGGGTGGCCGATCTCGGCCAGGTCCGGCTCTGCAAGGGC
>JALGSS010000071.1 GCA_029821745.1 Candidatus Zipacnadia bacterium | reverse complement strand
CGCATCACGCACATCGCCGGGACGGGCGTCTCGAGCTCGCAGAGCCGATCATCCCACTTGCCGATGAACGCAGCCCTGGCTTCCTGCGCCCGGCCGAGCCAGTCGGTGAACTTCCTCCCGTCGCCCATCTTCGAACCGATGGCCTGGAGGAAGGAGCGCGGGTCGGCGACGATCGGCACGTCCGCCGGGCCGTGAGCGATTTCGCCGGGCTCGATGTCAACCCGGATGAACTTGGCGTCGGGTGCGCACACAGGCGGCGCGCCGTATCCCAGGCGGAAGTCCACGCGGGCGCCGAGGGTCAACACCACGTCGGCTTCAGCCACCAGCGGGAATGCGCCGTTGCACTCCGATGTGCTGGGACCGACATACTGAGGCCAGTGCCCGTCGATGCAACAGCGGTCCCAGATGAGGGAGTAGATCGGGATGTCGGTGTTCGCCGCGAACTCCCTGAAAGCATCCCCGGCGCCGGCATAGAAGCAGCCGCTCCCGGCGACCATCACCGGGCGCTCGGCGCTTGCCAACAGCTCGGCGACCTGATCAACCAGAGCGCTGTCCGGTTGGGCGCAGGGCGTTACCTTCCGCAGGTGGGGGCGATTGGCGAGGCCCTTGGACTCCATCTGCGTGTTGAACACATCGCTGGTGATTGTCAGATGCACGGGCCCCGGCCGCCCGCTGAGCGCGATCTGGATGGCCTTGTTGACCTCGAACTCAAGCTGGTCGGCCCGCTCGACGAGTCGCGCATACTTGCACGCGGGCTTAGCCATGCCGACCTGATCCAACTCCTGGAAATGCCCCAGGCCCCGGCTCGACGCATCACTGCACCCGCTCAGGAGCAGCATCGGCCTGCCATCCCACCAAGCGTTCGTCAGCCCCGTGAGCGCGTTCGTGTGCCCCGGCCCGGCACTGACCGCTACGACGCCGCGCCATGTATGCGGCCGCCTGCTCGTTGCGCACGTCGATGATGCGCACATCCGCGTCCAGGCAGGCATGGATGAAGGGATTCTGGCCATTGCCGCAGAGCATCGAGACATGCTCTACGTCGTGAGCCTTGAGTACGTCGACCAGCAGTTCTGCGCCGTTCATGGTACGGACTCCTTGATATCAGGGCGAGTCTCACGACCTCGTAATGGCACACCGGCCACGGAGTCTGATCGTCGCCGCGCCGCGAGATGGCCTGAGGACGCTTCGCTTGAGTAAGGCGCTTCATGGGGTCACTGGTCGCTGGAATCGCCGGGGGAGGCCGCGTCGAGGAGAGCCTTGTATCTGAGCAGGCGCTCGTTGGTGGGGTCGAGCTTCAGCGCCACTTCCAGCAGGTCGGGGCTCATGTCCATGATCCTGACCGTGCCGTCAGGGCCGATGATTATGTGAGTCTCCTGCCTTGGTGCGGCCGGTGATCTCGACTTCTTGCTCTTCCTGGTAGAACTCGCTGGTGAGTTGTCGCTGTTTGACATAACCAAGCGCCTCCTGGAGCGGGCGGACCTCTTCCAGGCAGGCTTCCCCCTTGATACCGATCGTCGTGATCTGGACATCTCCATCGGGCGTGATGATTATCTCGAGTTCCTTGCGCAATGCCCTCACATCCCGTGTGCATGCGGCAGATCAGTCCATCGGCCACAACTCGACTAACTCCTTGTTCGCCCTAGCCACGGCAAGGGCCTGCTGGGCCTCGTCTGCGGTGAGGCTGCGTCCCAGGACGGGATCACCGATGGCGTCGCCGAAGGGCGCGTATTGGGTCAGGAGCATCAGCGGCTCGTCGGGGAAGGTCTCCTGCATCATCCGCGCGACCCCGGCGGTGCAGCACTCGATGTGCCCCGGCAGAACCAGGTGCCTGAGCGACACGCGAATCCGCCCGGCCAGAGCCTCGAGCGCCTTGCGGGCGATTGCGGGGTACCCGGGGGCGTCCGAGTAGCGTTGCGCGCAAGCCTCTTCAGCGTACCGCACATTGCAGACCAGCACATCGACCACGCCGACCAGCAAGTTCACGACTTCGCGCGGCACATAGAGGGTCGTCTCCCACACAAGTGGCAGCCGCGTCGGCAGGGACCGGAGCATCTCAAACACCGCGGCCAGTTGCGGCTCCGGCGTGCCCCCGAGCAGCTTGAGGGTCCTCGCGCCCTGCAGGCGGCGGTCTTCAACGGTCAAGGCGAGCTCGGCGGGATCAAAGGGGACGCCATGCTCCGGGTCCTGGACCAGGGCCATCTTCCGGCAGTAGATGCAGTGCATCGTGCAGCCCGAGAAGAACACGCTGTGGGTTGGGATGACATCGTCCAGTTCGCCGAAGTGGATGTGCTCTTCGCCGACGAACCCCGGCCACCCAACGCCGCAGTACCCGCGTTCGCCGGATAGCCGATCCACGCGGCAATTGCGGGCACACAACCGGCACGGCGATGACATCGCCAGGGCCAGGTCGCCCTTCACTGTCAGCAGTTCATCGGAGATGTCCGTGAGGCCACTGGGGGCCTGAGATTCGAGCAGGTCCCGGTGACGTGCCCACAGTTCCGCGGTGTGTGCGAGTTGCCGTACTGAAGTCATGTTCTGTCCGTCCGCTCCGGCTCCCGACGGCGGTTCCGCAGCCGATCGAGAACCTCTCCGAAGTCCGTCCGCCAGAAGAAGGCGATGGTCTCGTAGATGGCCGTTGCTGAGAGATACAACAGCAGCCCAGCCCACCCCGCTAGAAGACACAGCAGGAGCAGAGGCAACCGGACGAAGAAGATCACGGGCCAACCCCAGCCGGTGCCGATCCGCATCTGCATCTTGTCCAATTGCCGCAGGGCCAACTGAGCGCTGGGCGAGTCCGGGTTCGCGCGCATCGCGGTCTTCACGTGGTCATACGCACGCGGGTAGTTGTGCAACGCCGCGTACGATGCCGCACTGCTGCAGCGCACGCCGATATCGAAGGGCCGCTCCTCGAGCACGGAGCGCCACATCTCAGTGGCGTCTTGATGCCGTTTCTGAGTCGCCAGAGCCGAGCCCATATGCGTCAGCGCAGCCACACGCAGTTCCTTCGACGCGTTGCTGTTGAGCACCCACGTGAACTCCCGCTTCGCGTTCTCCGGGCGGTGGTTCGCAAGGTAGGCCAGCCCCAGGTCAATTCGCAATGCGGGATCGTCAGGTCTCAGCCGCACCGCATTCCAGTAGGCCTGCACGGCCAGGTCGAACTTCATGTTGATGCAGTACATGTCGCCCAGGTCGGTCCAGCATCCGGCGTCTTCCTTGTTACGGTACACCGCGATGCGGTAGGCCTTCTCCGCCTCCGTCGTCTTGCCCAGAGCGACCATGTCGTCCCCGGCTTCGCGGAACCAGTCTTCGACCTTCTCTAACTCTATGCCCAGCTCAGGACCGGCCTCGACAGGCGGGGCTGCCTTCGGCTCCACGAGAGGAGAGTTGCAGCTCTTGCATTTGCGCTCGCCTTGCGTAGCCGGGCGGCCGCAGATCTGGCAGAACACGATGCCCCCACTTGCCAGATTGGCTTTCTTACGCTTCTCCGGCATGCCCACAATCGGCTTGCTCTCGGGCTGCTTGGCGCCGTACGTGTCTGCATGCCTGGCCCCAGCGACGGCCTTGCCCATGATCCCTGCTGTCGAGAACCGCTGCTTCGAATCGGGGTGCGCCGCCTCGTTGATGACGCGCCGCAGCTGCACCCACTGCACAGGATCGTTGTCAACAGGCGGCTTCCGCGACAGCTCAGTCTCCAGCTCCGCGATCTCTCGCCCGACTTCGAGGAAAGCAAACCGGCGGATCTCCGCGCGCGCGGCGGCCTCCTTGGCGTTCCATTCGGGACCGTTCTGGAGCGCCTCACGGATCACCACCGCGATGGAGTATGTGTCGCAGTGCCGGCCCGGCTCTCCCCCACTCAACCAGTCCGGGCAGATGCTGTTGTCCACCCAGGGCCGCCGGTCCAGATCCGGCTTCAGCAACATGAGCAGGGCCATGATGCCCACGTCCGCGATCCGGGCGTCCAGGCCGCCCTTGTCGATGAGTATGCTCTCCGGCCTGATCCACAGGTGATAGATGCCGCGTTCGTGGAGGAAGTGGGCGCCGTGGCAGAGCTGGCAGGTAAGCTTCCAGGCCGCCTCGGGAGCGATGAAGCGCTGTCGGCGGATTACGTCCCCGAGGTCGCGCCGGCCATAGGTGAAGTCTTCGATGAAGAAGAGGGTGTCGTCTCTATACAGAACGTCCCGGACGTTGACGAGACAGGGGTGGGAGACGCTCTTGATGGCCTGGACAAGGCGCTGGTAGTCGGGGGAGTCTTCGTGGTCGAAGGAGATCCCAAGCCGCTTCAGTTCCAGGGCGTTGACGGAGACCATGTCGCCGTCGGGATCCTCGCCCAGATAGGACGGGCCCCATGGCTCTTGGCGGAGCCATCGCCGGACCCGGTAGCCGTCAGCGTCCAGAGGATGAGCCATAGTGGATAGGTCGCGAGTCGGACCTTCGATCAAGGCGATCCCCGGTACCTACTGTGCGGCGGCTAGCCCCACCCGCGCACATGGACCCGGATCGTGTTGTCCTCGAGTATCTCCTCTTCCACCACCGTGTAGCCGCGCTTCTCGGCCTCCTGCTTCACCTTCACGTACGCATACTGCTGCTTGATCCGCTGCTCGATCTGCTCGTTGCTCCCGGTCCACTCCTCGACGCCATCCGCCCCATACTTGGCATTCAGCGTGTACGAACCATCATCCTGCTGGGCGAACCCGATGATCTCGCCCTTGGCCGTCTCCATGATCACATCGGAATGCTCGAACTCCTCGGCAACGTTGGCGGCCGACAGACGCTCATGGACCTTGTGCTGCTTGAGGCCCTCGCGGTCGAGCACAACGGTTGAGATCTCCTCCTGCGCCATCCGCTTGAGCAGACCGTCCAGCTTCTTCTGCTCCAACGCTTGGTGAGCTGCGACGCCGGCTATCACAGCGCCTGTGACGCCGGCCGCCACCACGGCGCCGACGATGATCACGCCAGTTGCGCTCAATGCCGTGCCGACCGTTGCGACATCGGTGACCGCTACTCCAACTCCAACTGCGCAGGACATGCTCGATCAGCGCCTCTCTCGAGTTCTTTGGCCCCCGTTACACGTGTCAGATTTCCAGCTTGCGGCCGTCGTCGAATGCGGCCGTGACTGTCGCCTCGGACGCCGGCCGAGCGCGCGTCCTCGCCCAATCACGCAAGCCCTGCAAACGTTCTTTCATCGTGGTAGACAGCGGCACCGTGCCCGTAATATTGCTGAGCAGATCCTCCTGCGTTATCTCGCGATCCTCGTCGAAGGCGTCATACAACGCCGACACGACAACCTGCTCGATTTCCGCTCCCGAGAACCCATCCGCCTCTTGAGACAGCGCGACCAGATCGAACTGGGCCGGCTCACGATTCCGCTTGGTCAGATGGATGTTGAAGATTTCCGCCCGCTCGTCCTCAGTCGGGAGGTCGACGAAGAAAATCTCATCAAAGCGCCCCTTGCGCAGCAGTTCAGGCGGCAAAGCGCTCACATCATTGGCCGTGGCGATCACGAACACAGGGTCGGTCTTCTCCTGCATCCACTGGATGAAGCTGCCGAACACCCGCGACGTCGTGCCGCCGTCCGATACGTCGGAACTGCGCACCCCGGAGAAGCTCTTCTCAAGCTCATCCAGCCACAGGATGCACGGGGCCACGGATTCTGCCAGTCTGATCGCCCGGCGCATGTTCTCCTCGGACGACCCGACGATGCCCGAGAACAGTGACCCGATATCCAGCCGCAGCAGCGGGAGCTTCCACAGGCTCGAGACCGCCTTGGCGCACAGGCTCTTTCCGCAGCCCTGGACGCCAAGCAGAAGGCCTCCCTTCGGATGCGGCAGGCCGAACTCTCGAGCCTTCGGGCTGAAGGCCTTGCCCCGCTTCCGCAGCCAGTCTTTCAGAAGCTCCAGACCGCCGACGTCACCGATGTCCTCCTCGGCGGGATAGAACTCCAGGATGCCGGACTTGCGGATGATCTGGCGTTTCTCACTCAGGATGATGTCCACGTCGGCAACGGTAAGCCCACCGTCGGACACGATGGCCTTGGCGAACACGTTCTCCGCCTCGGACGCGGTCAGCCCAAGCGCCGCGTTGACCAGGAGCTCCTTGTCGTCGTCCTTCAGGGACACCGAGATCCGCGGGTTGTTGCTGACCTGGTTGATGATGCGGTCCAGCAGCGTGCGGATTTCGTCGCGCTCCGGAAGCTGGTAGTCCAGCACGCTGATGTCCTTCTCCAGATGGTCCGGGATGTTCAGCACCGGAGAGACGATCATGAGTGTCCTGTAGCTCGTCTTCAGCTCCCGGGCTAAGTCTCGTAGCTTGCGAACCACGGTGGGGTCCTTCATGTATGGGTCGAAGTCCCGCAACAGGAACAGCCCGTTGTCCTTCGACTCCAGCACGTAGTTCAGGGCTCGCAGCGGGTCGGTCGTCCCACCGTCAGGCTTCCCGTCGGGGAGTTGACGGAACCCGGTGGTGATTGCCCACGAGAACAGGCCCTTCTTGAGGTGCTCGGAGACTTCGAGGAGGTCCTTCTCGATCCGGGACTCCTCCCACGTCAGCACGTAGATGATCGGGTAACGCGCACGAATGAGCGTCTCGACTTCCTTGCGGAACCCTCCCATGCTCGGCTCCTCTCTCACATTGGCGTGACCGTCACGTATTCAAACACCCGACGGGCGGAAAGTTTCCATTCATAGACAACCTAGCTTTCCACAACGCCTTTCGAGTCCCTGCTTCGTCATGCCGGGAGGAATTGAGTCTGCGCTGTCGAACTGGTGCTGACAACGTCAACAGAGAGTGCGTCCGGCGCTCCCTACGTGAAAGGAAGACAGCAGTCATGAAAGCTCTGCACGTCCTCGGAAACGGCAAGGTCGAGATCGACGAGTTCCCGATGCCCGAACTGAAGGAGAACCAGGTTCTCGTCAAGGTGGTCGCCAGCGGTGTCTGTGGCAGCGAGATGGGGTCTATCCGCGGCGAGAAGCCGATGGACATGAACTCGGGGCACGAGGTCAGCGGGATCGTCGCCGACCCCAACGGTCACGCCCAGTGGGAAGAGGGCGACCGGGTGGGCGTGTTCACCTTGCAGGGCTGCGGCAAGTGCCGCTGGTGCCGGATGGGTCAGGACACCTTCTGCGCCGAGGTCGGCGTGCCGTCATCGACCCACGCCGAATACTGCTCCTCGAAGGCAAACTCACTGGTCAAGCTGCCCGATGATGTGTCGGCCCCCCTGGCCACCTTGCTATGCGCCGACGGACTCGGGGTCCCGTATGGCGCTTCGTCCAGGGCCGAAGTCGAGCCGGGCGACATCACCTGCATTTTCGGCGCCGGGCCCGTCGGACTGGGCATGGCGCTTGTGCAAGCTTACATGGGCGCGAACGTGATCGTCGTCGAGCCCAGCAAGCCGCGCCGAGACCTCGCCATGAAGATGGGAGCCTGGCAAACCGTCGACCCCACGCAAGTGGATGACATGGTGAGCCTTCTGCAGACCATGACCGACGGCTGGGGCCCGGACAAGTGCTTCGAATGCAGCGGCAGGCAGGACACGCTGGACATCGCGCTCACTGCCACGCGCCCCGAGGGCCTCATCGTGATGGTCGGCCACGGGCCGCAGACCATGGACCCGCAGCGCCTGATCATCAAGAAGAACATGCGGATGATGGGCAACTGGGTCGCGCACCCGGCCTGGTACAAGCACATGCTGCAGTGGTACCGCGAGGGCCTCGACGTCGAGCGCCTGATCACGGCCCAGTACCCCTTCGAGGATGCGCAGAAGGCCTACGACGAGATGCTCGCCGCCACCTGCGGCAAGATCATGTTGATGTGGGACTGACGAGGCGAACCGGGCGGATTGACCCCGGTCGTGTTGAGGAACGCACCCAGATAGCTGCGGGGTGGTCACGTCGTGCAGTGACCGGGGCCCGTGCAAGGCATTTCAGAGCATCCGTGGGGCCCATCTAGCGCGTCGGTCACGACGCGCTGTGACACCCCACGGCCATGCGTTATCGGTGTTCCAACACGACCCCCAACAAGGCCCTCTCACGAGTCACCTTCGGCGCGGCGAGAGCGGACACAGGAGGCGGGCTATGGCAAACCAGGAACCGACCTGTGACCTCATCGTTCTGGGCGCGGGACCGGCGGGGTGCACAGCCGCCTTATACGCCGCCCGCGCCGGACTTCAGACCGTCATGCTCAGCCCGACGAAGATCAGCGGGATGGCGTCGAAGGCCCCCATGGTGGCGAACTGGCCCGGACAGGTGGAGCCCTTCGCCGGGCAGGAGCTCGTCACGCGGATCGAACAGCAGGCCGTTAACGCGGGGGCGGAGCACGTCATCGCGTCCGTGGCCGGAGTGGACTTCTCTGAAGAGACCAAGCTGGTCTACGCGGGGCAGAGCGTGCACGCAGCGCCGGCCGTTGTCATCGCCACGGGAGCGATGGCGCCGTCCTCACCGATCCCAGGCGAAGACAAGTTCCAGGGCCGAGGGGTCTGCTACTGCACCGCCTGTGACGGCCCGTTCTTCCGCGGTGATGACGTGCTGGTGGTCGGCGACGACTCCCAGGCCGCCGAGGAGACACTCAATCTGTCCGGCATCGCCAACTCCGTGGTTCTGGTCTCAGCATCACCGAAGGTCGGCGCCCACGAGGAGCTTCTGCAGGCGCTGGACGAGGCCGACAACGTGTCGATTCACTGCGGCCTGCGGCTACAGGAAATCACCGGCGAGGATGAGGTGAGCGGTGCCCACTTCGAGGGTCCGGAGGGCAGGCATTTCCTGGAGGCCGCCGGCATTTTCCTGTACCTGCGCGGCGCCGCACCGGCCACCGAATTCTTGATGGACGCGGTGGAGACAGACGAGAAAGGCTTCATCACCACCGACGAGTTGTGCCGCACCAGCGTGCCCGGGGTGTATGCGGCCGGTGACGTCCGCAGCAAGCAGGCGCGCCAGATGGTCATCGCAGCCGCCGAGGGGGCCATCGCCGCTCTCGCCGTCGAGAGCCAACTGCGCCATCGCGCAGGCGTCCGTCTCGATCGGGGCAAGGCAAAGGCGTGAGGGCGCCCCTATGGTTGTGTTGAGAAAGGGTCAGATAGCCGTGGGGTGCCGATGCCGCACAATCGGCGGGGCCCCACGGATGCCCTGACGATGGCTGTACGGGCCTGCGGGGCCCCGGTCACTGCACAACGTGACCACCCCGCAGCTATCCACATGAGTTCATCAACACAACCCCTCCAAAGGCCTGTGTAGCTTGTGACCGGGGGCGTCGTGATCCGTCCGACGACGCCCCCGTCCTGTTCTCAAACCACATCCGCCGCACGAATGGAGTCGTTCACCGTGTCCAGGACTGTCATCGACGTCAAGAGCCGCAAGATTGGGTACGGCGAGCCCATCTTCCTCACCGCCGAGGTCGGATGCTCCCATCTTGGGAGCGTGGAGAACGCGAAACGGCTGCTGGAAGCCGCCGCCGAGGGCGGAGCCGATGGCGTCGACACGTTCATCTGGCACGTGCCCGGCTATTACTGGAACGCGCCTCCCGGCAGTGAACTCCAGCAGGAGCTGGACGGCCTGTGCCTGACGCCGAAGGAATGGGCGTCTCTCCATGCGCTGGCCGACGAGTTGGACATCGTCCTCTACCACACGCCGCTGGACCCGGTGAGCGCCCAGCTTGCCGTTGATCTCGGCGCGCCGATGCTGAACATCAACTCCGATGACCTGCAGAACCCGATCATGCTCCAGCAGATCGGCAAGACCGGCCTGCCGGTGACCTTCCACGACATCAACGCCGGCCTCGGAGAGGTCGAAGCAGCCGTCACGCGCTTGCAGGAGTATGGCGCGCAGGGCCCCATCGCCCTGCACTCGACCCTTGAGAGCGGCGACACCGACGAGGCCTACACGTCGGCGAACCTCAATGTCGTCAAGACGTACAAAGCCGCCTTCGATGCCCGGGGCGCGCTCGTGGGCTGCGTCGAGCACACCACCAGCCGGCATCTGATCTACGCTGTCGCGGCCCTCGAACCCGTGCTCATCAGCAAGCACCTGAACCTTGACGAGGATCCCGATACGCCCGACGCGGCAATCGCAGCGGATGTGACGGGGCTCAAGGACATGGTGCACAAGGTTCGCCAGGTTGAGCAGGCCCTGGGCGAGGGCGTCAACTCAATCGTGGTGAACTCCGAAGGCAAGATGCCCCAGGGTGCCTACGCCCGGCGGAAGGTGATCGTCGCCGACCAGGACATCCCCCGCGGAACGGTGATCGGGCCCGAACACCTCGCTGTGAAGCGCGCCTGCGTTCCGGGGGCTCTTCACCCGTGGATGCTGCACTACCTGATCGGTGCCACGGCGTCCGAGGACATCGCCGAGAACACGGTGGTCGGGTTCGACATGTTTGAGGGCTACCCACAGGTCGACTGGCGACCCCAGGACATCCTGCATCGCCGCTACGGCGGCGCCCAGGCGTTGGTGTAGGTGGGGCAGCCTGGATCCATCTCCTCGAGAACCGCGAACCACGTGTTGCCGTTTGGCGACCCAAAGCGATTCCGGCGCTCTCACGGCGACGACGCACTCAGGCGATCGAGACGCTCCTGCTCCGTGAGCGTCGTGCCCGTCTCGAAGTCGATGGCACGCATCGCGCCCCCGATGGGTGCCGTCGCGAGGCGCCCGGCAGCCCACGGATTGCCGCAGAGATGAGGAGCGTCGAGGTATCCCAGCTTGATTGCCCGCGCGATGAGTTGCGGATCGGCCAAGGGGTCTGCGGCGTCGCTCCCCAGGTCCCGAAGCGCATCAAGAAGCAGTTGCGCCTCGGCGATGAGTTCGGCCTTGCGCGCCCGGACGGTCTCATCTTGGGTCATGTCCGGCATGTGCGTGAGTGACTGGCGCAGGACACCTCGGACTATCTGGCAACTCTCGACGATATCTTCCACCTTCGCCGCGTGGTCGCCCTCGCAGAACCCCACAACATGGACGATGTGCGGTCTCAACTGAAGCTGCAGGACCGTGGACGCTGCAAGCTGCCCCTTCGCTACGTCTGGATCGGGCGAGAAGCACAGCAGGCCCGCGCGGGTCTGATGGATCACCCGGAAGCCGTCATCACACAGGCTCTCGATCATCTCCACCTTCGCCAGCATCTTCGCAAGGTCCATCGTCGGCGAGGTCGTGGCGGGCGAGTTGAACATGTATTGGGACACGTAGGTGCTGACGCCCACCGACTTGCAGACGTGAGCGCCCAGGTACGCGGCGACCACCGCGATCGTGTCATGGGCCTCGCGCATCGACCAGTGGTGGGCCTCATTGCACTCCACGGGAATGCCCCGCTCGCCATACCAGCGCATGGTCTCGATGTTCTCGGCGATGGACACCTCCGGCGGGCGGGTCGATCTGGCATCCAGCGTGTTGTACCAGCACAACGGGATGGCGCCCCATGCGTTGTGGATCGTGTCCACATGCACCTGGGCCCACTGCAGCAGATCTCTCGTGCCACTGTAGCAGCGGACCAGGGGGTAGTTGCCACAGCGTGACGCTTCGTAGATCGCCCGCAGATCGTCGGGCGTCCTCAGCGGCACTCCTCCCGCCCCGGACAGTTCAGGCTTCATCTCCTCGGCGCGGAAGAAGCACTCCTGGGCATTCTGGTCGGGGCCGATGGAGAGCACGTCGATAACCTGGGCCTCGGCCAAACGCCGTGCGCCCTCAACCGTCGCCTCGACCGTCGGCTGACCGTAGTGGTGGCGGAGGATCGGCGCGGGGTAGTTCCTCTCGACGCGATCGACCAGCGTCGTCCCGTAATCTTCGGGCTCCCGCACCCGGTCCTCGCCCTTCAGATATGCCAGGATGTCTTCTTCATCCTCAACTCCCGTGAAGACCGCCTCGAAGATGCCGATCTCGCGTCCCACTTCGCCGACCGGAGGCGTACCCCCCAGGGCGAAGCGCGCGTGACTCAGGCCCCGCTGCTCGGACTTCTCGCGGAGCTCCTCGAAGAGATTGCGGGCGACCTCGGGCGTCAAACGATAGCTCACCGCGATGATGTCGGGGTGCTGTTCGTCCGCCGCATCCAGCAGCGCATCCACGCCCGTCGCAGCACCGAGGAAGACGGTCTCGTATCCTACTCTCTCCGCCGCGCGCAAGAAGTTCAGCACGCCGGCGACATGCACGCAGTTGCCCAGCGAAGCAGCGAGTATCTTACGCATCTCCGGCCTCCCCTTCGTTGACGAGTCTGCGCAACTGGCGGACCGTCAGGCCCTCGACGCCCATGTCCTTGACCGTGCGGCCCATTTCCCAGAAATCCTGCTGCATCAACAACGAGCAAAGATGAACGATGCTGCGCATGGTGGGCATCTCAACGCCATATTGCTCGCCCAGGGAGATCATGGGGATGAGGCTCGTGGGGACATCCTCGGTGATATAGCGGTGCAGAAGCGTCTGGGGGGCCATGATGCCTTTGTAGCCCGGGTTGGCCTGCACCGCCTCGTGCAGGTTGCGTCCGGCGGCATCGTAGGACCTGTACAGCCAGGTCCGCACCCGCATGGCGCCACAGCCGAGGGCATCGGCGACCTTGATCCGCTCGTTGTCGACTTCCTCCAGGTACACGGCAACCGACGGGGTCACCCCGCCGAGGTAATACTCGAAGTCGCCATGCGTGTCCTCGACCCGCGCGGCGTTCACGAGCATGACGGCCGGATGGAACATGACGGCCACGTTGTCCAGGCTCGTCCGCAGGACATTCGCCTCGGGAACAAACTGGGGATACGCGTGGCGCAGGGCAGTGACGACTTCGGTCGTCCGATATGAGGGAAAGGCGGCCACGGGGACGCTGTTCTTGACGCGGAAGATCTTGGCCTGCGCCGGGCCAACGGCACGGCTTGCGTAGATGAACGTCTGCGTCTCGGCGATCAGCGGATCCGCCTTGCAGCCGGCCTCGCGGAGCGCGTTGCGGAAAGCCAGCGCCCCGCCCGTGCGGCCCGGGTTGAGAACGATCATCTGGTCGTCGCGGATGCAGTTGGCCACGCGCTGGGCCACTCCGGCGTGTCCTGTAGCGGGAAGCACGACCATGAGTATGTCCGCGTCGGGAACGACGTCCTCACAGTCGGTGCTGATCTTGCATAGCTTACCCATGCCCCCGACGAGTCCGCCATCATCAGGAGGCAATAGCTCAATCGCGCCGAGCTGTTGGATGGGCTGCAAGCGCCCGGCGGAGCGATTCCACAGGTTAACGTCAAAGCCCATGACTGCCAGGTGAGCGGCCATCGCCGTGCCGCCATGTCCGGCACCCAGTACACAGAACTTCGGCTTGTCCATCGGTGCATCCCACCCCTTTGTAGATGAATGAGACGTCTATCGTCCACGGCAGATGCGGCAGGTTCTCAAACGGGAAACGGCTAGCAGGGACTACTCCGGCCGCCCCACC
>JALGSS010000070.1 GCA_029821745.1 Candidatus Zipacnadia bacterium | reverse complement strand
GGCGCCAAACCTCTACGTGTCCGATCCCGAGGCCGAAATACTGGGCGCGTTCATCGCCGACGGCTCCCCCGCTCTCGCCGTCCGCGATTGGGGCTCGTGGCGCTCCGTGCACTGTGCCACGCAGTACATGGAGCCGGAACTCCTCCGAGCGCTCGCCCGCTACGCCGGCTGCCACATCGTCTGCGACAGCGACGATTTCATCTTCATGAACACCAGCTACTTGTGCGTCCACGCCGCCAGCGCAGGGACGAAGAGGCTGTCGCTACCCCGTCCCTGCTCTGCGGTGGAACTCTACACCGGCACCAGCTTCGGCGAGGGCATTCGCGAGATCGTGGTGAGTATGGAGAAGGGTGAGACCCTGACCTTCGGGCTCTCGTGAGGCAGTTGTCCTACCCCAAAGACCCGGTCCAAGTGGACCAGATTCGGCGGAATGGCCTCTCAAAGGAGAGACAGATGGCTCGAACTCTCATCACCGCGCGCTGGCGCAGTCCATGGCCGAGAAGCATGATGTCATCGGCATGTCCCGACAGGCGACGGACGTGCAGGGCATCACGGCCGTCCAGGGCGACTTCACCAGCCCCGACGACTTGGCACAGCTCGATTCCCTGGAGATAGATGTCCTCATCCACCTCGCGGCAGTGACGGGCCTGGACAGAGAGGAAGAGCAACTGAGCGTCAACGTGCTTGGTACGCGCCGACTGCTGCGCCATCTCATCGAGCGCGGCTGCCAGAAGTTCGTGCTGGCCAGTTCCATAGCTGCAGCGGGGGTGCTGTGTGAGGACTTCCGCCCCGAGCAACTGCCCATTCCCGACGAACATCCCTGTCTCGACAGCCAGGGATACGGGTTCTCGAAGTATATGATGGAGGAACTCGCGCGCTATACCTGTCGTCAGGACGCGACCCTCGATATCATCGCCATCCGCCTGTGTGGCATCATGCCCGATGATGCCGCGCGCACGCACCTCTCCGCGCAGCCACCGTTCGAGTGGGGGATGTCCTATCTCTCGCCCCTGTATCTCAGCGACGCTGCCCGCTGCTTCACCATGGCTGCGGAGGCGCAGCTGAAGACCGGATTCCGGCTGATGAACGCGGCCGGGCCCCATTCGTGTGTGGTTGACACCATGTCGGAGGTCATGCGCGCTCGCTACGGTGAAGATGCAGCCGGTCTTGACCTGTCATACTACGAAGTAGCGTGAAGTTGGCGGGGCAGCAGCACGGCAGCAATGACCGAGCGATGACGGCAGGAAGCTTGCCTCACAGGCTGAAGACTCTCACTGTGGATGGTATCAAGACAGGGGCAAGAGCAATCACTTGTGGGGGCAGGTCAGCTGCGCAGGACCAGACGATGGCATTGGGTGGCTGGCACGTAACGACACAATGACACCGGATGGGAGACCAAACACTACCTGAAGGCGTTCCTCCAGCAGACGAACTGCGGCGTGGCGCACCCGTAGCCAAGTGGCAGCGGAGGAAGATATGCACCATGGGATCTGAGACGCCGCGAGGCACTGACCGAGGCCTGTGCATGATGCCGGTTCGTATTGGTGTAGGCCTCCTGATAGTGTGCTTGGCAGTGGGCTCGTGCAGCAGGGGAGACGAAGACGAAGGTTGGCGGGTGCTGGTCGCGGAGGAGGAGGCGCAAGCGCTGTTTCAGATACCCTTTCTTCTCTCCCTGATCGCCGACGAACAGTGCTCTCGGCTCCATGTGGTAGAGGAAGGCACCACACGCCAAGTCGTGTGCCTCGCCATTCCCGATGGGGCCCTTCACAGCGTCTGGCCTCTTGACCCACCTGCGGAGCTCAGTCGCCCACGCGGGGATGGACCGTTTCTAGCCTGCTCAACTGCAGTGCCCGACGGGACTGTATACGCCATCTGGGCAGTCTCCGATCTCGGTTTCGTAGACTACGAGCACGCCATCGTGGCCCATGAAGGCGAGGGGTCGGGTCGGCTCCTGAACTGGAGGCCGAGTCCTCCTGAGGCGGGTCTCCTTGCGGACGAGGTCGCCGTACTGCCAGGCCCAGTTTTTGCCGTACTCTGGAGCCGTCCGGGCGAGGTGGGGACGAGCGACTGGGTGGAAGTCTACAATGACGAGGGCGACCTGCAGAGCCAGTATCGAGCGGAAGAGAGGGTCAGCCTCGGGGAGCAGCACCTCGGGCACCTTCACGCAGACCTATCTCGTCGAGGCTTCATCGTGCAGGATTGGTCTTCGCACGAGAACAGCGGCGTCACCATCCGTCGGATCGGGGCCGGTGCGGATAGCGTGGCGGTGATGAAGCTGCCGGGCACCGATCTGGTGGGTGTCGACAGCCAGGGCCGTATCCACACGTGCATGCGCGGCAGTGTTGCCTCCAGTCAGATGCCCTCGCCCGGCGAGTGGGAGGGAAGCAGTAGTGGCGTTGTGGCGATTGCTGTCTGCGACTCCAGCGGGGCGCGATTGGACGAGATCACGCTGCCGCCCCTCACGGGTGAGCACACGAGGAGACCGGCGGAGAGTCGCGACTTGCGAGTACCACGTAGTCCCTTCCGCGGCGCCCCCGTTCGGCATGCGCATCTGGTGGTTGGCCCGTGGTAGCGGCTGACGGGGTGTCGGAGGCCGTGAACAACCACCTACTGGACCTACGACGCCGTCAATCCGTTCAGCGCACCTCCACCACATCCACCAGCGCCTTGCCCCGCAGCAGCTTCACGCACATCGGCGACGCGCCTTCTTCCATCTGCGCCAGATCCAGCACGTTCACGCCCGCCGTCGCCGCTTGCGAGAGCAGCTCGTTCCCATCGACATCCGCCACGCCTAGCGACATCCCCGCTGCCTCGCCGGCCACCGTCACGCTCAACGCGTTCCCATCGCGGCTCACGCTCAGCCGACGCTTCAGCTGCGCGATGCAGGCCACATCGTCGCGCCCCAGATACAAGCTCACGTAGGCCAGTCCGTTGCGCATCTCCGGCGCCACCTCGGTGCAGGCCAGCATGTCGAAGAGGTGCTCACTCTCGCGGAGGCCTACCCCGAGTGCAGTGCCCTCAAAGGTGTGCCCGGTTGCGTTGTAGAGGTGGTACAGTATCTTCCCGCCTCCGGTGAACCGGTTGACGTAGACTCCATCAGCGCGCCCGGAAGTCACCAGCAGCGGATACGCCTCGCCCAGCCAGTATGCGTCCTCACTTTGGTCCAGGATCGTGTAGAAGTTTTGCGGGTAGTAGTGCCCAAAGCTCTCGACTGCGTTCCAGAACTTCTTGTGGAAACGCAGGTCGTCCCCGCCATGGTCCAGCGAGTAGACCTTACATTCGCGGAAGTAGAAGCGCTGCGCTTCGCACTCCAGCGGGCGCAGCGAACAGGTCTGCAGCCTGTAGTCGTAAGTGATGCAGCCCTCGACGAACTGCATCATGTAGTCATAGGCCGGCATCTCGGTGGTTAGCACCAGGTCCGGCCGCACCTTGTCCATCTCCTCGTGGATCATCCGGGTGGCCTCGGAGACCGCCTTGTTCCACTGGCTCACACCAAACTCCCCGTAGGTGTGCTCATGCGTCTCGTCATGACACGCCCCCACTCGGTACCCGTATTCATCCAGCCGGATGCCGTCGGCACCAGTCTCGCGCATGATTCGTCCCATCGCCTCCGCCACCCACTCGCGCACCGCTGGCAGATCGTGGCACGGGTTCCAGACCCAGTAGCTCTTCGTCTTCTCGCCATCAACGCCCACCACGCCCCACTCCTCGCCATGGGCCTTCCCCAGCTCGCATGAGTCGACCAGCCGGAACGGGTCGGTGTACAGGGTCACGAGATCCGCGCCCAGTTCGCGATATGTCTCGATAGCCTTCCGGAAGGCTGGCAGCCCGCCGAAGCGTTCGTTGTATCCCGTGTAGTCGCCCGGCTGGTTGTTCCACACCAACTCGCCCGTCACCGGGTCCGGGAAGATGTAGCGCATCCAGCTCCTGACCTGGGCCGCGTCCATGATCGTATCGATCTGATCCAGCGGCGTGCCGAAGGGCCCGATGTCCGACCAGTCCCACCAGCTCATCAGCTCGATGCAGTCAGTGTTGGGCCCGATGATGTCGGTCCGGTAGGCGCCATCGGCGAACAGGCAGTCTTTGCCCCAGCCCGCCCCCATCATGTTGCGGACGCTGTGCAGCTTCGAGGGATACGGCCGGAAGCTCCACACCTCGTGCGCCCAGTCCGCGTACCGTTGCATCGCCACATGCCAGTCGCCCGGATGTCCGGCGATGACTGCGTCCGCTGGCGCGAAACTATCACCCGGCTCGCGCGTGCGGCGCTGATACTCGTACGCGAACGCCGTGCCCTCGACCTCCTGCGTCAGCGAATTGGTCCATTTATACTCATCGCGCACCTTCATCTTCGACTGGTCCTCGTACTTCTCACTCGCACCGGGCACGTGCTTGCGCATCGCCAGAACCTTGTGCCATCCCTCCGCGTCATCGGCCCGCACATAAAGGCCCGCGCCCTTCGCAGGGCTGAAAATGTCCATGACCTGGTAGATCGCCTCATAGTCGCCATACCCGCGGCGCATGATCGCCGGCCGGTCCGCGATGATCCCGCCGCCCCACGGGAAGAAGTAATAGTCGTCCGCCGGCTCATCCGACGCCGCCAGTCCGGCCATGTGCGGGAACGCCACCTTGAAGTCCACCGACGCGTCGCCCGCATTGCTCAGCACCATCCCCAGCCGCAGACCCTCATCGTCAACGGTAGCGGTCAGGTCAGCAGCCAGAGCAGGCTCGTCCAGCGTCAGCGTCGCGACGAACCCATTCTCGACAGGCTTGACGTCCTCGCACACGAAGTCCTGACTCCCCGCGTAGCGTGTGTCGCCGACCTCGACCAGAAACAGCAGCACATCCTCCGGCGACCGCACCATCTCGGACTTCGCGTACTCATTGAAAAGCGACGTCATCTGCAGCTTGCCATCGGTGCTGAAGGTGCAGCGAACCGACGGGCTGGTCAGAGTCGCGACGGTGCCCTCAATCACACACGACGCTGGCTGCGGCGGCTCCATGGGTGGACAGAGCTTGATCACCGGCGCCATATCGATCGGCGCTTGCCGGGGGTGGAAGTCCCGATTTCCGCTGAGCGTTACGCTCTTGATCGTGGCCACGTCAGTCGCGGTCAGAACCACTCCGCTGACCAGCGCGGTCCGGTTGGCCTCCAGGGCCTGGCTCAGTCCCTCGACCGCGTCTTGAGGCACGCCCGCCTCGTGGAGCCACGCGAAAGTCACTGGACCGTTGGCCTGCACATCCACCTGCGCGGGCCAGAATCTGTCCAGCGCCGCCGGGTGCCACTCAACTCGCGCGCTCTGCCCGGCCGCAAGCTTCACACCCTCACTGGTCACCTCGGCGCCATGTGCTCCCGCGTAATCGATGACCCCCGCAGGATCGGCCAGCGCCGGAGTAGCTGCTGGCGTCCACGTCGCCTGAAGCGAGGTGTCGCCCGTGATGACGTGGAGGCGAACCATGTATTCGCCGTTGCCACCGGGGATTGTCAGCTTGTCGTTTTGCCAGCCCGCGGCCCCGAAGTTGACCGCGCTGTTGCCCCGCGACGGACCGTTGTTGATGCCCACATAGAAATAGTCGTCGGTCTTGTCTCCCTCGGCCTTGTGGAAGATGATCTCATTGACACCGCGCACGAACTCGTCCTTCGGTATCGCGAAGTCATACCACTCCGGGTGGTCCGACCGGTCCCCTCGCGCCATCGCGTGTACGCCGCAGTTGGTCGGGTAGGTGTGGACCTTGCCGTTGACGATGACCTCAAACTCCTCGTCCAGACCATTCGCCTCGTCCAGGTGGTTCCAAGAGTAATCATGCACTGACACGTATGCCGACAGCCGCACCTCGTGCGCTTGCTCCCACACCGCTTCAGGCAGATCGCTCAGGTCGAGGATCTTCTTCGCCATGTAGGGCGCCGAGTTCATATGCGCAACGCCCAGCGACCCCCCGCCCCAGTTCGCAGCGTCCTCATCGCGCACCACGTACACGCCCTCGGCGAGTTCCTCCACGATCGACGGGACCGCCCACGCGGTTGAACCCGCGACCGTCATCAGAGCAACTATCAGCGCGATTGACATTGTCGTATCACCCTTGTCCACTGTAGACGCGCACGCTATCGAACTCGCCCTCGCCCCAGGCGATCAGCCCCGGCAGGCGTTCGGGGTCAGTGTACTGCATCGTGGGCCCGCCGTCCACGACGAGCTCGACCTTGCCGCCGACGACATGGGCGATGACGTGGCGCCACGCACCCGGGTCGCCACAGGTTCTTCGCACCCGCGACATTTCCTCTATACCCTCCGGGCACGCTCCTCAGATGGCTCTCGCCAACTCCCGGCACTCCTCGCCGGACATCCAGTTGCGTGTTTGGTCCAACTTGGGGGGGCCTCGCCGCAGGTAAGTCTTCTCTTTGACCCAGCCAGTCCGCGCCATGAGGGTACCAACGGCCTGGCAGCAAATCTCATCGCCTGTGCGAGGAAGCGGGGTTCGGACCAGATGCCCAAAGCTCCACGTTGGCGCTGGTGGCGTTCGTGAGACCAGGTCGGGAAAGAGCCAGGAACTGCTTGGCTCTCGTGCGTCCCGTCGTCGGTCCCATAGCGTGTTGACTAGATGTTTGCTGATAGGCTATATTGGGAACAACACATTAGAGGAACCTCGCCAGGTAAACTGGCTGGTTTGTCAATGCGTTCTCATCTGTGCGTAGGCCATGAACTCAGACAAGTGTCCCTCAGCAGCAGGAACGCCACGATGAGTTGAGTGCCCTTCTGAATGGCTTTTCGACGGGCGGCATTTCGTCACACAACTCCACAAGAATCCGTCGTACCCGCAGCAGGGGCTGCGCCTCGGAGTATTGGCGATGAGGACACATAGCGGTAGGCAAATGACCAGCGCCGTACCAACGCTCATAGCTGTAGTTGTGGCTGTAGCGCTGTCGTTTGGGTGTGCGGCCGGGCAGACGCCCGGCAAGCCGGCGAACGGAGGGGAGGCGCGCTACCTGGTCGGCTTCCGGAATGCCGCCAAGGCGCAGAAAGACGACGCGCTACGGTCGGCCAATGCGACGGTCCATCGCCGCTTCCACCTGGTGCCGGCCGTCGCGGCGAGGATGAGCCCGACGGCCGCCGCCCGCCTCGCCGCCAACCCCAATGTGGCCTACGTGGAGCCGGACCTGCGGATCCGCGCCTCTGCCCAAGATGTGCCCTGGGGCATCACACGAATCGGCACCCCGACCGTGCACGACACCGGCAATACCGGAACGGGCGTAAAGGTCGCGATTATCGACACGGGCATCGACTACAACCACCCCGACCTCGCCGCAAACTACAAAGGCGGATATGACTTCGTCAACGGCGACAGCGACCCGATGGATGATCGGGGCCACGGGACGCACTGCGCAGGCACGGTAGCCGCTATAGACGACTATGAAGGCTTGATCGGTGTCGCACCGCAGGCGTGGCTCTATGGCGTGAAGATGCTTGATGAGAACGGGGAAGGCAACCTGAGCGACGCGATCGCGGGAATCGAATGGTGCGTTGATAACGGAATGCAAGTCGCCTCCATGAGCTGGGGCGCGGAGAACAATCCCATAAGTGAGGCCCTGGACGATGCTTGCGCAGCCGCCTACGCCAGCGGCGTAGTGCTCGTCGCCGCCTCAGGCAATAGCGGGCCCGGCACGAACACCGTGAATCAGCCGGGCATCCTTGACTCGGTCATAGCGGTGGCTGCGGTTGACCAGACTGACACTTGGGCCTGGTTCTCCAGCACCGGCCCCGCCGTGGAGGTGGCCGCGCCTGGCGTGGGCATTATGTCCACGGTGCCCGGCGGCGGCTACGGCTCGGAAGATGGCACCTCCATGGCCTGCCCTCATGTCTCCGGCTTGGCGGCGCTCATCATCGCCTCAGGAGTGACCGGCGCTCCTCAGGTGCGCGAACGCCTGCGGCTGACTACGCAGGACCTTGGCGCCCCCGGTCGGGACGAGTATTTCGGCTATGGCCTGGTGCGCGCGGATTGGGCCGCAGCCGGCTATGACGTGATAGTCACCGGCATCACCCCCAACCTCAGCGCCAATGACGGACCGGCCAGCGTCAACATCAGCGGCCTCGGCTTCGAGCCTGGAGCGGTCACCCAACTCGCGAAGTCAGGACAGGCCCCCATCGTCGGCACCAGCGTGACGGTCGTATCGGACACGCAGATCACCTGTCAGTTTGACCTGACCGGCGTTGACGGGGGAGCATGGGACGTCGTCGTGACCGACCCCGGCGCCGATCCCGCCGTGCTGCCCAGGGGCTTCTATGTGCTGGGTGACGTCGATGAAGACTTCGAGACCGGTGACTTCAGCAGGTGGCCGTGGGCGACGTCCGGGGACGCCGACTGGACCGTCTCCAACGCCGACAGCCACACCGGGGCTTATTCAGCGCGGGCCGGCTCGATGTCGACGGGCGGCTCAAGCAACCTGGAGATCACGCTGACCTGCTGGGCTGGCAACATCAGCTTCTTCAAGCAACTCTCCTGCGTGGTAGGCGTGCTCATCTTCTACGTTGATGGCGAATACGTCGGGGAGTGGAGCGGTGTCTCGGCCTGGGACGCCCTGCCCGTTGAGTACGCGGTAGCGGAGGGCACTCACACCTTCAAGTGGGAATACTGGGACCTCATCGGAGACTCTCAGGGCACGGTGTGGCTTGACGACATAAGCTTCCCGCCCCTGGCGGGAGACCACGCCCTCAACATTATTGCCGGCCCCACTGGCACACCCAATCCAGTTGGCTCGGGCGGCGGCGTGACCTGCAGCGTCAGCGCTCAGGACACCCTCGCGCACGCGCTGACCTATGCCTGGACGGCGACGGGTGGCACCCTCGATGACGCTACCAGCGCCGCCCCGACCTGGACTGCTCCGGCCAACACGGGCGACACTGTTGCGGCGTACACGATCGCGGTCACGGTCAGCTGTGCAGAGGACGCGGCACTCAATGACACCGGTTCCTATGTCCAGCAGGTGAATCCGGAGGGCATGGCCACCGTCACCGGCATCACTCCCTACAAGGGCACGAATGACGGGCCGATCGACGTCACTATCAGCGGCTCTGACTTCGAGACGGGCGCGACGACTCGACTCGCGAGATCAGGTCATTCCCCCGTCGCAGGCACAGGCGTAACGGTCGTCTCGGACACCCAGATTACCTGCCAGTTCAACTTGTTGGGCGTCGCCGAGGGCGACTGGGACGTCGATGTCACCAATCCCGACGCCGATCCGGCCACGCTTGCCGGAGGCTTCCAGGTCATCGGGGCTGTCGACGAGGACTTTGAGACCGGCGACTTCAGCCTGTGGCCGTGGACGACGACCGGAGACGCTGACTGGTCCGTCACTAGCACCGACAGCCACAACGGGACATACTCGGCGAGAGCCGGTGGCATGTCCACCGGTGGATCGAGCTACCTTCAGGTTACACTGACCTGTGGGGCGGGCAACATCAGTTTCCACAAGAAGTTGTCCTGCCTTGGGGGCTTCCTCGTCTTCTACGTTGATGGCTCCCCTGTCGGCGAGGCGAACGGCGCTATCGATTGGGGCGCGGCGCCCGACGAGACCGCGGTTTCCGCGGGAACTCATACCTTCAAGTGGGAATACTGGGACCTCATTGGCGATCCTGTCGGGTTCGTATGGATCGACGACATAAGCTTCCCGCCGGTGTCGGGCAGCCACGCCGTCACCATCACGGCGACCCCCTCAGGGACTCCCAATCCGGTTGACCCAGGGGGCGAGGTAACCTGCAGCGTCACCGCTCAGGACAGCCTCGCGCACGCGCTGACCTACACTTGGACGGCGACGGGCGGGAGCTTTGATGACGTCGCCAGCCCCGCCCCAACCTGGACAGCTCCAGCCAACACTGGCGATGCGATTGCGGAGTATACTATCGGGGTCACCGTGAGATGCGCGGAGGAGCCGAGCGTCCGCGCCGCTGACTCCTACCTGCAGCAGGTCGCGGTTGGTAACAGGCCGCCGACGCAGCCAACGGTTGATGTGACTCCAGATGATCCCTCCACTGACGATGGCTTGCAGGTTGCTGCCTCGGGCAGCACTGATGCCGACGGGGACTCGGTCAGCTACAGCTACGCCTGGTACAAGGACGACGTGCACCGGTCGGCCTACGATGAACTGACTGCCGTGCCCGCCTTTGCGACTGCGAAGAGCCAAGTGTGGAAGTGCGTTGTCACGCCGAACGACGGCACGGTCGACGGCCCAACGGGCGAGGATCAGGTGACCGTCGGCAACACGCCTCCGACGCAGCCAACGGTGGAAATCACGCCGGCCTCGTCTACGTCGGACGATGATCTGCTGGTGGCGGCAAGTGGCAGCACCGACGCGGACGGCGATGCAGTCAGTTACAGCTACAAGTGGTACAAGGACGGCGCCCATCAGGCGAGCTACGACGACCTGACTACGGTGCCCGCCTCCGCGACCGCGAAGGGCGAGGTATGGAAGTGTGTTGTCACGCCGAATGACGGCACGGCCGATGGACCGACAGGTGAAGACCAGGTGACCGTCGGCAACACAGTTCCTACGCAGCCAACGGTGACGATAGCGCCGTCTAACGCCACCAGTCGGCAGAGCTTCCGTTGCACCGCTTCCGGAAGCACGGATCCTGATGGCGATGACGTGAGTTACACCTACCAGTGGTACAAGGACGGCGTACTGCAGCCGGACCGGAAGTGGGCGACAGTCACTGCGAAGTGGACCAGCGCCGGTCAGACTTGGCGCTGCGTCGTAACACCGAGCGACGGCAATGGTGATGGCCCAACTGGCGAGGACAGCGTCACTGTAAACTCCGGCCCGAGCCAGCCAACCGTGACGATAGCACCGTCTGACCCCACGACCCGGCAGAGCTTCCGTTGCACCGCGTCCGGAAGCACCGATCCCGACGGGGATGAAGTGAGCTACACGTATCAGTGGTACAAGAACGACGTGCTCCAGCCAGACCGGAAGTGGCCAGGGGTTACCGCACAGTGGACTCTACCCGGCGAGACGTGGCGCTGCGTCGTGACGCCAACCGATGGCAGAAATGATGGGCCGACCGGCGAGGACAGCATCACCGTTAACTCCGGCCCAAGCCAGCCAACCGTGACGATAGCGCCGTCTGACCCCACGACCCGGCAGAGCTTCCGTTGCACCGCATCCGACAGCACCGATCCAGACGGGGATGAAGTGCTATACAAGTATGAGTGGTACAAGGACGGTGTGCTTCAGCCAGACCGGAAGTGGCCGGGGGTTACTGCGCAGTGGACCCAGCCCGGTGAGACATGGCGTTGCGTAGTAACGCCGACCGACGGCAGAGATGAAGGACCGACCGGAGAGGGCAGCGTCACCGTCAACTCCGGCCCGAGCCAGCCAACCGTGACCATCGCACCGTCGAACCCAACGAGTCTGCAGAGCTTCCGTTGCACCGCGTTTGGGAGCACCGATCCCGACGGCGACGAAGTGCGGTTCAAATACCAGTGGTACAAAGACGGTGTGCTCCAGGTGGATCGGAAGTGGCCCACGATCACCGCCAAGTGGACGCAATCAGGTCAAACATGGCGCTGTGTCGTGACACCGACTGACGGCAGAGATGAAGGACCGGCTGGCGAGGCGTCAGTGACTGTCGGCGACAAGAGCCTGAGCGGACCTGTCGTCATATCGTCTTTGGCCGTGGTGCCGACTGCCGCAGGCGCACAGATGACCTTTACCCTATCCGCGGACGCATCCGTCACTTGCGAGGTACTCAATATCGCGGGGAGATCAGTCAGGACCATCGTGACTGACCGCATGACAGCAAGCGGCATGAACTCGCTTACGTGGGATGGACGCAACGCAACGGGGTGCGCGGCTCCGTCGGGAACCTATTTGGTGAGGGTAACGGCTGCGGGTCAGGATGGTAGTGTCTCAAGAGGGATCACTGCGTTGACAATGCGCAGGTAATCCGCATGCGTTCCGGGCTACCCAAACGGCCCGGGGTCGGCCGTTACCGCGATCAGATCGAGGTACAGTGACTCCCGCGGGGTGAGCTTGAGGACGTGCTCCCCGGCCGTCAGCTTGAAGGGCTGCAAGCAAGTCAGGCTCTGCTGTCGGTTGTGTGCCACCATGGACCAAGTCCATGAGGTGTCGCTGCGGAGGGTGGCCCTATCCGGTGGCTGGCCGTCCATGCAGAACAGTAGAGAATCGTGAGACCCGACGGGTTCCTCTGACCGCACGCGCATGAGCACGATGTAGCTCCCGTCCGCAGGGACGGTGAAACGGTACTCGGTGGGTTGTCCGTCGCTCGGGCCGGCAACGAGGACGCACTTGCCGCCCGAGGCGTCGTCGTCGGGGATGGCCTCATAGGCGACTCCGCCGGAAGGCTCCTCGGCCTCCATGTATGCTACGAACGCTCCGTCGCTGGCGGGCTTCATGGGAGGCACGAAGTCTGTCTCGGCGTACACCGTGACCGGGCGGGAGTAGCCGTTGGCCAGCCTGACGAGGAAGCCCCCCCGGTAGACCTTGCGGGTCTTCATCCGTTCGGGGCTGACATTCACGGTGAGCTGCACCGTCTGCCCGGACTGCAGGACCCCCTGCTCCGGAGTGACGGTGAACCAGTCAAAAGCGTCGTTCTGCGCGATCCGATAGGCGCTGGAGAACCCGGTGCCCTTCACCTCGGCTGTCACTGACTTCTTGCTGCCCGCCTGCACCTCATCTGCGGAGAATTGAAGCTGATAGCGATCAAGATAGACAGGTATCGGCCGCTCTGGAAGCACCGCTGCGGAGCCTGCGGCGATGGCGCCCATGTCGATCAGACCGTCCGTTGCGGGCGCGAAGTTGTCGATCTCCGTCCCGTGGCCAACAGCCCGCGACGTTGCCAGCGGCTCGAAGAGGCCCGCCGCCGGGTCCACGAAGTCTGGCGCGCCGAGAATGCCGTTGGGTTCGGGGACGCTGTCCTCGGTGGAGAGCAGGTTGTAGTCACACTCAGAGTTGACCGACCGCGCGATTCCGCGGACCGCTGACCTGCCGGCGAAGATGTTGTTTCTGGCCAGGATGCGCAGGTTCCCCGGCAGGCTGAGATCACTCGAGTCACCGTAGCAGGTGTTGTTGAAGATGAACGAGACGGCGCTGGGGCCATTGGCGTAGGAGGACGTCTTGATGGTCTGCCCGCCGATGCCGCGCTCGTCCCCCATGTTGATCAGCAGGTTCTGGAAGACGTATGAGGGACTGGACATGCAGCCCTGGATGCTCACGCCACATAGGCAGCCCTCGAACCTGTTGCGGAAGACCCGGACGTTGGTCTGCCCGCCGTCGATCTCCAGGGCGTCATCGTTGGCAAAGCACATGAAATTCCCGTAGATGTCCGCGTCCCGGTTGAACCCACCGTCGAGTTGGAAGTTGCCTGATCCCTCGATCGCGTCGTTCCAGCGATGCAGGTCGCTGCCCACGAAGTCGTTGTAGCGCACCACGGTGGACTGGGGCCTGTCAATACCCACTGCCTGTGGGCCGGAGGGGTGGGAGCAGTACCACGAGTTGGCGGCAGAGACCGGGTCGTGGATGTAGCAGCGCTCCACCACTGTGCCGGTGCTCTTGCTGATGCGGATGGCACTGTCCCAGTTGATAGAGCGACCGTCCTCAGTGTAGAACTTTCCGTCCAGGTCAAACCGCTGGGTCCCGATCCGGCCCCAGCCGGCGATGTCGCAGTTGATGATCCTGACCTGCTCACACTTCTCGACCGCGATGGCGTCCTTGTGCCCTCCGCGCAGCGTCAATCCATCGAGGATGACGTGCTTCGCTTTCTTCAACTCGATGAGAGGGCTCTGGCGGCCGTTCCTCAGCACGAAGCCCTCTCGGGCAGTGTATCGGATCCAGCCATCAGGTGAGCCGGACTCGCTGATCGTCAGGTGTCCATCGAAGTTGTCTTCATCCAGCACGACCGTCCTGGCGATCGGGACGTGACTGCTCCACGTGGTGAAATCCGTCCGGTCCAAGACCTCTCCGTCGCCCCCTGTCAGCTCCAGCTCGTACGAAGTGTCCTCCTCAAGGTTGACGATGCTGCCCCGGTACATATTGTCTTCCGCGAAGTAGGCGGGCTGGAACGCGCGCTGCCAGTCACCACCCTTGCGGCGGTAGCGCATGTGCAGCGCGTCCAGCTCGGGGCTGGTGAAGTAGACTGAGCAGGCATTGAACAGGGGAACCGCACAGAAGGGCGGTACGTCGAGCTTCACGTTCCCCCCGGAGTTCCGCTCCTCGATGAGCGCGTGCTCCTCCTCAGTGGGCTTCTCTGCGAATTTGACGTAGCTGTAGGTGATACTCTCGCCGTCGCCGATCGCGTAGAGGCAAGTCTCGATGTCAATGGTGCCCTGCCAGCCGAACTTGCTGCGCATGTCTACGGCGTACAGACCGGGCCTGTCGATATCGATCGCGACTCGCTTATCGTAGGGTTCGCGCCTGATGAGCTTGACCGTTCCTCGATCCGAGAGCGCCGTGACTTCGACCAGGAAGACCGGGGTTTGGTCAACGTCCACACTGAAGACTCGGCCGGCAGTGGCCCAGTTCGGCTCGCCCTCGGCATCCTCGAGGTGTAGGCTTCCCGCTTCCGTGGTGATCCGTCCCGGCGTCGAGTCAAAGAGCTTCCATCCTGCCTGGGAGAAATCGTCCACGAGTTGCGCGTGGAGCGGGGATACTGACAGAAGTAGCGCAATCAACGCCCAGCAATGAGCAATTCGCATGGTGTGTGCCTCCATCAGCCGTCGGCGGTACGCAGACTCTCGCTG
>JALGSS010000069.1 GCA_029821745.1 Candidatus Zipacnadia bacterium | reverse complement strand
GTATGACCCGTGCGCGCGTGACCATGCGTTGCTGAGTGGAACTGGCGCGTACCCAGCTCTCGAGGGTGGCCCGTTCGGCATCGGTCAGCTCGATCACAGTCGCTGTTGCTGGCATGGCGTAACCATACATCAACATCCGGAATATGTCTAGTAGGTACTAGCCTCCGGCAACGCACAAGCCGCTATCGTGGGCGGGCAGGCAAACCAGGTCAACATCGTGATGGTGGCGGCCGGTAGTGGGTGTGTGCCAGATCTGCTGGCGCCTGCAGAGGGCGCGATGCTCGACAACGGGCGCCTCGATGGCAATGACGATATCGTCTGGGACTTCGATTGGTCGGAGTGCCCCGGTGCGACACTCTACCACCTCTATGTCATCGGCCCGAGCGCTCCGAACCCTCTCATCGATCAACCCGCTCTATCTGAGCCAGGATTGTGCCACGTATCTCGCAGCTACATTCTTGAAGCCAACCGATGGGGCTGGACGTGGAAGGTGAGAGCCTATGTGGACGGATCATGGGGGCCCTGGTCGCCCACCCGATCGTTTGACGTGGAGCCGGTGGATACGGATCCACTGCCGGGCGGCCCCCCGGCCTGGCCGATGTTCCGGCACGATCCTCAGCATACTGGAGTAAGCCCATTCCTTGGGCCACAGAGCCCCGCCGTACGCTGGACGTTCCAAGCTGGGACCTGGGTCGACAGCTCGCCCGCGGTTGGCAGCGACGGTAGAGTCTACGTCGGGTCTGACGGTGGCAGCGTCTACGCTCTGGACGGTATGACCGGCGCCAAGAAGTGGGAGTTCTCCACTCTCATGCGCCACATGTTCAGGTGCTCGCCAGCCATCGGCTCAGATGGGACTGTCTACGTTGATAATTGGGATGGATACCTTTACGCACTCGACGGGTCGAGCGGCAGCAAGCTCTGGGAGTTTTACCTCGGGGCCTTGCGGCACGGCAACAGCGGCCTGACGCTGACACCAGATGGTGTTTTGTTGGCTACGGACTACACTGAGCTGCACGCTCTGGATGCTGCCACCGGCCAAATCATCTGGCAGCGGTCCGCTCCCTCATACGCTTTCGATGCAACGTGCCCAGCGGTGGGCCCCGACGGCACCATATACATCACCAACAACAACGACGTAGTGTACGCGATCGACGGATCCACCGGTGGGATCAGGTGGTCCAAGCAGACCGATGGCTGGACCATCGGCGGTGCAGCAATGGCCGTCGGACCGGACGGCGTGGTCTATGTGCCCGGTTTGCAGAACGTTGTTGCTCTGATTGGCGCCACGGGCGATGTGCTGTGGCAAGCCGACCCATGGGGAGGAGGCGCAAACGCGGCACCTGCCATCGTCGGCGAGACGGTGGTTCTGTGTGGCTCGAGCGCCGCCACTGGAGAGATCAGCGTGGTGGCTCTCGAACGCACTACGGGAGCGTTGATCTGGAGTTGCCCAATGTCAAGCCTGGTTAGTACTTCGCCAGCCGTTGGCGCAGACGGCACCATCTACGTTGCGTCGGTCGATGGCGTTCTCCATGCCATCGACACTGCATCGGGCTCAGTGAAGTGGGAACTCAGTCTCGGCGCAGCAACTGTGAGTTCTCCGGCGATCGGCCTCAACCAGACGCTCTATATCGGCTGCAGGGATGGCAATGTCTACGCGATCGGCCCGTAGCCACACGCTCGCACCAATTGGCCGTCTGACCAAGAGGACTACCACTGGACGCCCAGTGATCCTTCCACGCCCTCATGCCGGTACACTCCGGCATCCAAGGAAAGGTAAGAGAACTCCGAGTGCCTGACTGATCGGGCGACTCCGAGGCTATCGGTCCCATCCGCGTCGCCCGGCCGTCACGCTCACCTTCGACGGCCTCGGGCTGAGGGCCCTGCGCCAGCCAGACCCACGGGACTACCCAGAACCCGATGCTAACCTCACGCCACAGGAATGGTCCCACCACTAGATGCATACGCGCTGCCAGTCGCAAACGCCGCTCCCCACCGCCAATCTGAGGCATTCCCGACCAGCAACTACAGACGTACTGCAGTCAACTTCCAGCGGCGGCATAGGGGAGGAGGGACCCAAGCACACAACACAAAGGGGAGGCAGAAACCGAACACCGGGCACCCACCCAGGGAGGGAGGGGGGGGCAGACCTCCAGTCTTTCTTCGGTTGAACGGCAACGGCAACGGCGCACGTTCGCTTCGCTCACTCGTGGGATGAGCCTTCCCTACGCCCGCACCCTCAGTGCTTGAGGTCGCGTGCTCGCGCACGCTCGTCTTTGCTTGTCGCACGTTGTGCTCTCACAGCCAACGACTTGTTGGTTGGCTTCGCCGACACCTGATGAGTGTGGTGCTGGCGCACCACTCACGTGAGCACGGCACACGTCAACGGCGCATGCTGGCGCATGAGGGGCTGGCCACGACCAGCGTCACAACCACGGCACACCGTCGGTCGGTCGTTGCCGTTTCGGTACACAGAGGTCAGGATGAGAGTAGGACAGGGACGCACGACACGACACGACATCCCCCCGAACGGTGAGCCTAACGGCACTACGAGAAGGAACGGCCCCCCTCCCCCCTCCGTTAAGGTTCCCCCCTCCCCCGTGATCGAACGGATGGACACGGAACCACTCCAGATTGCCCAGCGCCTGCCTGCAAATCTCACGGCACAAGCCCGGTCCCCACGTCCGCCGGCACCCGAGCCCCACCACTGGACGCCGCATCCTCCAGCGCGTGCTTGTGCCGCCAGAACGCAGCGGGCGAGCCGCCTGCACAGCGACGACCCCAGGGAATACATGCAGTCAGGGACGCGCCCATACCACGCACAGGACACCTCCCCCCCCTCCGTTAACGGTTCCCCCCCCGCGAGATCGGAGCTGGCCGGCCCCTCCTCCCCCTCCCCAAGCGGACAATCCCCCGTCAAGCGCCCGCGCGCCTGCACATATGCCCTCATAGCCCCCTCGGATGTTTCGCCCGCGAACCTGCGACCATCACATGGTCCGCCCTGCACCGCCACCACATGCCCGCCCGGGCCACAGTCCACCTTCTCAAACCCCCTCACCATATCATCCACCACAAAGACCACCCTCGTCCCCCCCCCCGCGCGATCGGAGCCGGCCGGCGACCCAACCACCGCAGCCCGCGCCACAGCCTCCACGCCGCCCGGTAATTCCTCGCTCTCCCCCGCGCCCGCACCGTATACGGTGCCCCATCCTCACGAGGGAAGTCCGTATCCTCCTGCACGACCACCAACCCCACGCCAGCCGGAAGCGCAGCAGTGAACTCCACGTCATTCCAAACGTAGAGAACGACCACCAACGGCTGACCCTTCCCCTCCACGGCCCCGCCCTCCGCGCAGAGCCCGCCCCAATCCGACCCCCCCAACGGGCGAAGCCCACACACCGCACAACGACCACCATAACTATCCATCAAACACAGCCCCTCTCGCGCATACGCCTATAGATAGCCCACTCTTCGAACCGCCGAAAGCCCTCCAGGTGCCACGAATGCTCCTCCGACCACCCGTCTGATCCATCGAGCCTTCGGAGCTATACCAGAGCCCACGGCTGAACCGACTCGACGACGCCATGCACGCGCCACCATCCAACAGACGCCCGAGGACCTCCTCTACAACTTCAGGCGCATACTGGGCGTCCACCTCGTGCGTTCCCATCCACTCGCCCTCCTCCTCATAGCCCCCATCATCCCCAACAAACCGCACCCGCCACGCGCACTCCCGCACGGCCCGCCGGCGATACCCGCAGCCCGCACAGCGGCCCTCCAGGACACCAACCGCCTCCCCGCACCCCGAACACGGCGCCTGTACCGCCCGCTCACTCACCACGCCCACCCTCTCCTGCCCAGGACACGCCCGGGTCCCCGTATCCACGCGACCACGCCGCCCGCTGGTCCACCTCCGCGCATTCCGAACAGAGCCCGTCGACCAGCTCGCGCACATCATACCCATCCACCAGCCGCCCGCACTGGTCACACCGCTCCGCCGACTCGTGCACAAGCCAGCCCTGCGACCCGTCCCCCTCGTCGCCATCCACCGACCAGCCCCCCGCCTCACAGGCCAACTCGAACGCGGTCCACCAACACTCCCCCCACAAGTCCGGAGCATAGAGCGTTGAGGTCTGGAGCAGGAGCCCGCTTGACGACGCCACGCCATTGCCAATGACGTTGAGGAACGCGACATATTCCTGCCGGAACGCCGACACCCCGCGCCCCTCGCCATGGATTTCCTGCGACGCCGCAAACCCCCACCAGTCCGCCAGCGCCTCAACATCCACCACGGCCAAGTTCGCCCCCGACCCATGACCGGCAGCCGCCACGACCGCAGCCGCGTCATACGCCTCCCTGCACACATCCAGGATCCAGGGAATGGCGCCGTGGCACAGATGAACGCGCCCCTCGCCCGGATCCAACCCCTCCACGGTCTCGCGCCCCACTGCCGCCCCCCACGCCGCGAAGTACTCGCCAGCATCAAAGAGCGGAATGAACCGCCGCCCGCCAGCCACTTCCAGCGCCACCCGCCATGGCAGTTCACCCGCCACGCCCAATACACACGCCATCCCGCACACCTCCCACAACCTTGACTACCAACGCGATCGAGCCTCCTCAACTCCCTGCCACAGATATAGAGCCCCCAGGACCACCAGCCCACACCGCACGAACGCCAACAGCCAGAAGCCCCATATCCCCAGAGCCAGACACGCCGCACCCAACGCCCACGCCACGGCGGCCCGCATCATGCCTGCCCGCCACCCTCCTGCAGCGCCTCCCACGTAGCCTGCCGCACGTCGAGCCCCTCGCGAAAGGCCCTGCGAAGGTGGTCCACACGCGCCCGCCACCGAGGACCGACCACGCCGCACACCCGATGCAGCGAACGCGCCTCCTGCCGCACGGGTGACCATGCCACCACCGTCAGCGCCACGACTCGCGGCCCCCCGAACCAGCCCGCCCCCGTGCTCAGTTCATAGGCCACCCTCGGCGCCAGCTTGCCATAGCGCAACACGTCCGGAGTAACGAAATTCTTCGCGCCATCAGGATATCGACGTCTGAAGATCTCCCTCGCCGACAATGCCCTTGCCACACCAGCCGCCTCCCGTCGGGTTTAGGGCTGGACGCCCCCAAGGACGCCCAGCCCCGAGCGCACGCCATCACATGACCTGCATGGGCATGACCACGTACCGAGCCCATGGCGCTGGCCGGTCAGCGTGCTCCCACACGAACTCGAACGGCCGAAGCGCCTCCCCCTCGTGCTTCAGACGCACGCCCCAGGACGTCACAGGACCGAGCAGACCCAGGACCTCCGACACGTACTCCCCGTTCAAAGCCCACTCAAACGACGTGCCCACCCCCACGCCGCACCCCCCGTGCACATCCATCGAGCCCGAGAGCGTGAGATGGGTACCGCCCGCCTCGTCGAAATCCGCGAGGTCCTGCTTCGGGGCAACGACCTCCAGCCGCCACGCGTCCATATCATCCACCACGACGCGATGGACAATCCGCCAGCAGCCCCCGTGCACTTCATACGCCGCCCCGACCGCGTCCAGGACCGAGAGATACCGTCCTACCTCCAGATCGACCGACCACGCGCCGGCGCCGACATGCTCGGGCATCACGCGATCCCACCGCACATACTGGCCCTCGAGGACCAGGCCGCCCATTGCGTCCAGGTCCTCGAGCCCGCGCCACCATTTCGCCTGCCCCCGCCCACCGTTGACGCACACTCCGATTTCGCGGTTATCGTAGACATCCAAGACGCAGCCGCGGTCTTCCCTGCGACGCGCCTGCGATCCGAGCCCTTTCAGGATGGCCCTCGCCGGGAACAGCAACGGCCCGCCCCCGACCTCCCACTTCGCCCCGGGAAGATCGACCTGCAGAAGGCGATACGTATTCGTCGACACGACCCGCACGCCGCCCCCATCCAGACCCTCCAGAAGAACGCCGTTGAGCACTGGCCGGGTGTAGTCGTCCGACGCACACACCGCCGCGGCATAGAGCGCCGCGAGCTCCCTCTCCCCACCGAAGCGAAGCCGCTGGACCGCCTCCGTTCTCGGCCCCACGCCCCACTTCTCCTCGGTCGCTTCACTGACAACGCCCAGGTCTTCATCAGTCTTCACGACGGCTTCAGCTACCTTCACACACCTCCCACGACTATTGCACGACTACGCACGCCGCCCGATCAGCACCGCCACGGGCCAGAACAACCGACTGCCCTTACGCCTCCCACTATAATCTCACCCCTCTCATACTATATGTATACACCTATTATAGCACACTCAAACCCCACGTCAACCCCATTGAGACTATAATCTGCAACAAGCATTGCTGGCATAGATGGCCGCCCTGCAGTAGGCGAATCGCCGTACACGAATAAGGGCCCCGACCTGGTGGTCGGGGCCCTTGCTTCAGCAGTCCATTGATGCCGGCCAGCGCGCGTGCGCGTCAAGCAATCACGGAGAGCTGCCGGTCGCTGGACCGGCGCCTACACTATGGCGATAATGCAGCGGCATGCCTCGTGCAGCTGGGCTGGCCTCTGGCTTTCGGCCAGTGACGCGCCGAGTCGGGTTGACGGTGGGGCATGCCCGCTGGCGGGCGTTCAGTCGTCAGGCAACGGCTCGACAGCAGCGAGTGTCTTCCGTACGCGAGCGGTCAGCAACATGATCTTCCGTTTCTGGGGCGCTTGCGGAGTGGTGCCCTCCGCCCACTTTGCCGGTGTGTTCTTGCTGATATCAAGGGCGGCGGACAGCTCGTCCTGCGTGAACCAGTCTGTCAGTAGTTCCAGATCCTCGACCCAACTCACGATCCTCGCCTCCGTTCGTTTCACCATCGGTATCACTATACCATACTGATACCCCATTTACAACCTATTTATAGCATCATGAAGTAGCGCCGCGCGTCGGGTTCAGGTACGTCGAGTTACTTGGCTGAGAATCGCCCAATGGGACACCCCGCTCGAGGCGCACGTGCTGGCCGGCCACCTGGCGAGACGCCAAAGCCCGGTGCTGAGGACTCTACCTGCGCAGGGCGGCCGTGACCCCCATCCTTGGCCGGCGAATTCCTCAGCACGGTGTCCTCCGGAGAGAGTAGCACGCAGGGGCACTGTGTGGGTCGGGGTGGTCGGCCCCCTGGGCTCACATCTCCGCGCGCGACTGCTCAACGACAACGGCAGGAAGTCTGCCCCAGGACAGGAACACTCTCACTGCGGGTGGTATCAAAACGGGGGCAAGACCAAAAACCCAGAGTACCACATAGGAACTGGTATCACTTGTGGGGGCAGGTCACTGCTGCCCACGCACCTATGGACAGTACAAGCAAAGATCTGGCGTTGCTGTTGGCAGCCGCTGGACCCTAAGGCGGTTGAGGCATAGTCCATCAATGGGACTTGCCGGAGCAGCAACAAAGGAGGAACCGGGGACCGCCAATGCCTTTCTGTGCTCAACCTGCTCTCGGGTCCAGCCCCATTCGAGCGCCGCATTCCGGATTCCGTTCATCCGTGTGGCCCTCTTCGCGCATCTTCTCGACCTGCACGCGCCTTCTCCCAGGCCTTGCCTGACATCTCTACCGCTCCCCAACCCGACGTCTTGCACACCAGCACTTGCGCGACGAGCTCGGCTCGGCGCGGTTCCGTTTCTCTGAGACCGCGTGGTCCGCGGTGGCCTTGACGCCTGAGCTGCTACTCGCCCCCGAACGGGCAGCGGGCGTATGGCCGGGGACAAGCTGGCTTGACGCTTCCGGACTCAGCCCCCCAGGACGTCCGCGACGACCTCCAAGACGCCCAGCCTCAGCATCAGTGAAAGACAGAGCAGACAGGCTGCCAGGACGAGCCCGCCGCGCCGCCTGTCGCCCTGTATGATAGCCGCTATCCCGAGCAAGAGGCCGCCGAGAGCCAGAAGGGCGGACCCGATCATCACAAAGACCCAACAGAAGACGATGTAACTAGCGACATCGACGGTGTAAGTGGCGACAACTCCGAGGTCAATCCCGGCGAGAAGGACAACAACAACTGCAAGGGCTATGGCACCGCAGATGTAGTGTAATGCCCTTCTCTTCCCAGCTTTGCTCTCGGTCTCCGCCCTCGCCTCAGGTGGAGGCGGCGCCACGGCTTCCCCTCCGTCCGGACGGGGCGAAGGCTGAGACTGCGGCGTGGCTGGCGGTGCCGCCGTGAGGACGGATCTGCGTGTGCGGCGACCATGCGCGAGGACTGATCGGACAGAACGCCGCGAGTTGAGCAAAGCTGTCGGCGGCTAGAACCGTCACCAGCGCCATGAGTGCCGCCGTGACAGGCCATGCGTGTCCCAAGTGGATCCTGGTCGCGATATCAGTGGCCGACCACAGCAACGCTCCGATGCGGAAACCGAACCCGCCAGGCAGGACAAGGCGCCCGACGAGCAGCCCAGCAGCCAAACCCCAGACCAGGGCCCACACCTGACGTCGGCGCTCTGGCCTGAACATGCACAGAACGGCGAGTGCGAGAGCCGGGATGGCAGGCCAGGACCACCACGGGAGAGTCGTGTCTACACTGTGCCACACGGGGATTCCCTCGAACGATCTGGCTTGGAACCAGCCGACCGCGAGGGCCACAAAGACGCTCACCAGCAAGGGAAGCAGAGACGAGACCCTCCCCCGCTTCGGCACTGACCGGCGGCCACCCTCATCGGACCCGCCGTGCTCTCGCCCGCTCCCCGCGTGTGGCGAGGGAGACGGCGGCCGCGGCGGGTCGCGCAGCGCCCGGCCCGGGAGGAGCTGCTCGACCTGCTCTTGGGTCCAGCCCCGTTCGAGCGCCATCTGCCGGATGTCCTCGTCCGTGTGTCCGTTCTCGCGCAGCATCCTGACGTAGGCGCGCGCCTGCTCCCACTCGTCCCCAGCCATGCTCACTCACCCTCCTCGGCCTTAGGCACCGTTTCCCGCTGGTGCGTCCTCGCGCACGCGCTCCCGCACGAATCTGAGGAAGTAGGCGCCCACCAGGCAGCACACAACGGTCAGCCCGAAGTCGACGCGCCAGCCCAACCCCGGCGCCATCTTAGAGATCTCGCTACCCACCACTCCCGCGATGGGGAGGGCCATTATCTGCGGCACGACCGCCGAGGCGTTCCAGACGCCCAGGTAGCGCGCCGACTCCCCACGCGGCAGCAGGTTGCACGCCAGCGCCCACTCCACCGCTGTGAACACGCCGTAGGCGAGGCCGGCTGGAATGGCCGCGATGTACGCGATCGTCAGGTTGGAGCCGAACGCGAACCCGGTGGCGCCAATAGCCATGAGGAACTGGGCGGCGAAGATGAGCCGCCGGCGTCCGATGCGATCGGAGAGGATGCCCGCGGACACGCTGGTGAGCGCGGCGGCACCTATGGCAACGAGCGTGATGCGCTTGACCGTGTGTTCGGGGTCGTCGACGCCGAGCGTGCTGTCGACGTAGAAGAAGAGCACCATCAGGAACATGTAGAAGCCCAGATTGGTGATCGCGCGCGATAGCGAGAGCCAGAAGAAGTCGGGGTTGCCTCGGATATCCACATTGAAGGAGCCCGTGACGATCTGCCAGGCGGAGGCCTTGGGCCTGCGCTTGAGGGGCCGCTCTGGTATGGCCCAGCAGGTGTAAACCATGGTGACGAACATGAAGGCTGCGATCACCGCGCACAGCAGGAACATGCGCTCATCGCGGAACGCGGCCAACGCGGCCCCGCCCGCGTCCTTCAGAGGGCTGGCGCTCAATAGTTCAGCCGCCAGTATCACCCCGCCCGTGTCGCCGACGAGTCGCGCCACACCCATGAAGCCGGAGGCCTTCCCATGCTCGCGTGGGTTGACGGTATCGGGCAGCAGGGCAGTGAAGGGCCCCAGCGCCGTGTTCGTGAACAGCTGCACCAGCACCAGAGCACCGGCGAAGGGCCAGAAGGATCTGGCGCCCCCCAACAGCAGCAGCGCGCCGACGGCCAGCATTGTACCGGCCACCAGGTACGGCCGCCGCCTGCCCCATGGATGCAGCGAGCGGTCGCTAAAGGCGCCGACCACGAGTTGGGTGGCCGTGCCCGCGATCCCCCCGACAAAGCCCAGGATGCCGAAGTAGTAGCCAACTTGCTCCTCGGCGAACCATCCGCTGAGCCGGCTCTGGATGGCCAGGTGCAGCAGCGCGCCCCACAGCAGCGTGTTGCTGAGCCAGTAGATGCTCAGAGCAATATGGTGAGCCAGCGGCCGGAGCGGAAGGTCCTCCGAAGCCAAGCTGCTCGCGGATGAGTCGTCGTTGCCTGACACTTCCATGTCGCTTCGCCCTCCTCAGAACCCATATCCTGATCTTCCCCGTCCACACACACCGCCCCCGCAGTCGCCGACCCTCGTCGGCCACGTCAGCGAGTGCAGTAGTCTTTGGCCCCGCGAGCGTCCAATATGTAGATATACAGCACACACAACGCGATCCCAAGCGCAGGTGGGCCCTTGGACTCAGCAACCAGCAGGAGGTAGACGCCCCCCAGAGCCAGGAGACCCAGCACCACCATGAAGGCGATCCGGGCCCAATTGAAGCCCCTATAGAGGCACTCCGCTCCGTGAAGGAAGAACCAGGCGACAGGGACAGTGATGAACGCTAGGGGTGGCATCGCCACAACGAAGAAGACGAAGGCGATTCCGGGTAGGCCGAAGATGATTGCCGATATGGTGACGATGACCGGTCGCCGCACCGCTGGAGCGGACGGGCGAGGCACCGACGGCGCTGGGGGCGGAGTCCGCGGAACAGTGGCGCTCGCCCTTTCGGGAGCCGGAGTCGATAGCTCCGCTTCGCTGGGCTCCACCTCTCCCTCTCTGGTTGCCACCTCCGGGGAGGGAACCCCCAGTAGCGGCGGGTCGAACTCGGCTCCGCAGGACATGCAGCGGTTGCCGGTAGCATAGACCTCCGCGCCGCATTCCGGGCACCCCAACTCGTCGCCAGCCATGCTCACTGCACCTCCTCAATCTGCGGCCCCAGCGTCGCCGTTCTTACTGTGGGTCCGCGCGTTGATGCCTGTACACGATGCTCAGCAGGTAGTAGATGATCGCGCAGAGCGCCACCGCGAGCGGGACATAGGCATGCGGCTCCAGCACATGACCGGGCCACACAGTCGCCAGAGCGAACAGCATCAAGTTGCTCGCGATCAGACAGAACAGGGCGTTCTGGCCGAATACGGTGAGCACGGCAGTCACGGCTCCGGGCCGGGCTGCCAGGGCCTTCGCTCCCGCATAGGCCGCACACAGAGGAAGTGGCGACCCGAGCAGCCATGGCAGAGAAGGCGGGTACATGCTCGGCGCCTCTCCCGCGGCGGTGTAGGAGATGACCAGGACGGAGCTCGAGGCCGCGGCGATGAGCACCGTCGTGGTATCGACCTTCAGTTGGTGCCGCCGGAAGAAGGCGCCGAGCAGGAAGAACGGGGCGAACTGCACGACCGGGAAGGCGTTGAACTCGGTGGTCCCTACAAGGATCCCGAGGTGTGTCGATGTGATCTTGTCATATGGTATGAAGGCGGCCATCAGCATGGCGGCAATGGTGGGCCAGAACACGAGCGGCCGCTGCAGCAGCCAGTTGACCGGCCTCAGCAGGGCCGCCGACAGCACCATGTAGAGCGCGAATGAGAGCAGGAACTCCGAGTAGGGCGGTACGTCGAGCAACCCTAGTATCCGGAGCACAGAGGAGGCGGAGATGCCCGTCTCAGACAGCAGGAGACGATAGGCGATCGCGGAGATGTAGTACGCGATCATGATCCTGATGCCGTTGGCCAGCATCCGATGGGAAGACCGCCTCGAGCTCCTGCTGAAGTAAGCCATCTCGGATACGTAGCCGAAGCAGAAGAGAAAGCCGGGGAAGGTCGCGACACTGAGGAGGGCCGTGATCGCGCGCGCCGGCGAGAGATCCTTGACGCCGAGAAGGCATACCACATGCCCGTAGATCATGCTCAGCGTGAAGATCCCTTTGAGGACGTCGATGAAAGTCACACGCTCACGCGACCCCTGCCTCGGTTGGTCCCTGCCTCGCTCGATGGCACCCAAGAGAGTCACCTCCGCACGTTGTTTCGGCAATCGGGGATCGGGCGGCGGCGCCTGGCACCTGCTCGCCGCACTTCGGGCACCTCAACGCGTCGCCAGCCATGCTCACTGCTCGGCCTCAGATTCCGCGGCCCGCGCATGGCGCCGGGCGGGAGTGCCGACGCATCCGGGCAAGCAGGCGTCCGACCCCATGCGACAGAGAACCTATAGCGCAAGGGCGATGATCACCACCTGCGTCCCGACGCCCAGCGCCCACTGCTCGGGCGTGACGTTGTGCTGGATGGCGTGGTGCCAGGCGCTGAACCACGCCGTCCCCGGCCACGCCTCGAACCATGGCCCCAGCCCAGGCGAGAGTTCGATCAGGTCTATCACTATGCCGAAGAGCGCCCCGCCCAGGATCACCCGGCGGTCCGCCCGACGCCAGACCAACCACCCGATCAGCACCGCGCCGAGGACGAAGTCCGTGATCGCCATGGCCGCCTCGGGAACGGTCGGCCCGCCACCTGGGATGCCATAGAGCGCGTGGGAGTCCAGATGGGGGGTATAGTCCAAGAGGAAGTGGCTGGTGAAAGCCGCCGGATAGGCGAGCCAGGGCCGGCGAGTCAGCTTGCCGATCGCCGCCCCGGCGAACATATGCGGTGATGCCATCATGGACCGCTCATCCCTTTGGGGTCGCGGACAGGGATGTCCGCGCTACTGTGCTATCTCTGCTGTTAGCGACCGTCACGAAACCGTCTCACCAGCCCCGTCCGCCAGGTGGACAACGCGTGGCTGCCAGCCCAGGCGCCGACGTGCTGTCGCACGGCCTCAAGCTCGTCCTCCTCCCAGTCGTCCGCGAGCATCATCTCCCTGATGTCCTCGTCCGTGTGTTCCTCCCGGCGCATCTTCTTGACCTGCGCGCGCGCCTTCTCCCACCCGTTACCTGACATCTCTACCGCCCCTTCGAGCTTGCCTGTGGGCTACTGCGCCTCCTCAGACTCCGCGTCAGTCGCCAATCCTCGCTGGGCCGCATCAGCGGGTGCAGTACTCCCTCGCGTCGTTACCGTTCAGGATGAAGATGAACAGGCCACACACCGCCATCTCGAGCACCAACACGACGGAAGAGAGATTGAGACCGCCTTGGGCCAGGCCGACCACCAGGCCGAGAACGCAATTCAGGCCCGAGAGACCCAGCAGCACCATGAAGGTGATCCGGGCCCAGTTGGAGCCGTTCCAGAGGAAGTGCCCCACGACCAGGATGCCGACGGAGATCGCCATCCATGCGAATATGAAGACGTGGGCGAGCTTAGGGGGGCCCATTCTCATCGCGCCTAACGAGGCGACCAGCAGCATCATGCCCAAAACCATGCCCAAAGACAGTCCACACAACGCCCACATGAGGCAGAAAGCGACTACGAGGCTGACGCTGGCCGGTCGGGGCACCGGGGAGCCGAGGTCCTGCCACACGGCCTCAAGCTCGTCCTCCTCCCAGCCGTCCGCGAACATCATCTCCCTGATGTCCTCGTCCGTGTGCCCCTCCCGGCGCAGCATCTCGACGTGGGCACGCGCCTGCTCCCACCCGTTGCCTGACATCTCTACCACTCCCTCGAGCTCGCCGTGCGCTACTGCGCCTGCTCAGACTCCGCGTCTTGGCCGTTCATGCTGGCACTCGGGGGCGCGGAGTAGGCCACGCGGCGGCTGTCACGAGACCAAGCCATGAACTCCCAAGTGTTCACGCGAGCCTGGGTGATCAACCGCTTGTTGCCGCCTTGCGGATCAACAACGTAGAGCTTCTGCATGCTGTCTCCTCGGGAGATGGGTTCGGCATACAGGAGCGACTTGCCGTTGGGCGACCAATGCGGGTACTGACCTTGGCCAAGATCTGTTTCTGCCTTCGTGCGCAGATCCAGGATCTTGAGGGTGTGGCGCGCCACGTACCCGTATGACGGACTCCCCGGGTCCATTTCCATGCCGCTCTGGTCGCGCACAATGGCCAGGCGTGACAGGTCTGAGGTCCAGTGGATCCCGTCCAGGTCTGTTGGCAACTCGCATACGAGTTCGCTTTCGCCGCCGCCTGCAGGCTCCACCATAAGCCGTGCGGACAGCACCCCGGCCGGCGGCTCGGCGGGGCCCGCGACGATGAGCAGCACGCGACCGTCACCGGTCCAGCCGATCGGCCCCGTACGAGGCTCGGCGTGCGCCGTCGGGACGAACGCGCCGTCCTGCATTGCATCCTCCGATGCCGACGCCAAGAGCATCCCCATGGAGGCCACATAGTGCTCTACTGCGGCGTCGTCATTTCCCTGATCCAGCTCCTTCAAGGCGGCGTCCAGCTCCGCCATCACCTCATCCGCTGTGTGCCAGTCGATGTCGCCGTTGGCAACCAGGCTGTCTACCCCCGCCACCCCGCCCTCGATCTCCTCTCGCATCACCTGCCTCACTTCTGAAGGGGACGGACGAGGCGGCGGTGGCGGCAGCATGTAGCGCTGTCCGTGCCGGCCCACGCAGAGTCGCCCCAGCGATATCGGCCCACGCGGCCAGGCCCTGAGAACGTGGCCAGGGCCGAGGGACTGCCTAAGCCCGGGATCCGCCACCGATACCTGCACCAGCGGCCGTTCGGGCTTGAATTCGCCAAGGTAGCGCAGCTCAGCAACGATGAGATGCCGGCTGTCGGAAGTCCAGGCGAAATGCGCCGGAGACGAGCTCATCCTGGCGATAAGCCGAACGCTTTCGCCGTCCCAGACGGAGATGCCGCCATCGGAGTCGAAAGCGAGCAGCGAGCCGTCTGGCGACCAGAGTGGCAGGAGCCCCGACGCGACGAACTGCTTCTCGCCGCTGGCCACGTCAGCAACCCAGAGCTGCCACCCATGGACCTCGGCCGCCGACCCCTCCTCCGCCACGGGCTGTGCGGGCGAGAGAGGGCCCTGCACCGGGCCGCCGGGCCCCGTGGTGGCTGCCAGGTCCACGGGCGTGCAGCCGCCATCGTCCTTGGCGTGAACGTCGGCGCCGTAATCCACCAGGAGCTTCACCACCTCCTTGTGCCCGCTCTGGGCCGCCAGGTGCAATGGCGTGCGGCCGCGATCCTCCCTGGCGTCAACGTCGGCCCCGTGACCCAGCAGAAGCTCGGCCACCGTGACCTGGCCCTCGTTAGCCGCGAAGTGCAGCGGACCGTAGCCCTCGGGGCCTTTGACGTTGGATGACAGGCCGCCGGCGAGCAGCCTCTTGATCTCGTCCGTATCCCCGGCCTGAGCGGCTGCACAGATATCGGCGCCTGGGGGATCAACGGCAGCGGGACGCTGGCATCCAGCTCCGCAGAGCAGCAACAGCATGAGAACCGTGGCGACTGCCCTTGGTCGTGTCATCTGGTCTGCACCTCCTGGGGAGCGGCCCTTGGCACCAGACGTGGATGGCGGCGCCTCTGGGGCAAGTAGTCTCTGGACCTGCCTCGCCAGCCAACCGCCCGCCAGCATGATCAACCGGATATCCTCGTCCGTGTGTCCCTCCAGGCGCAGCTTCTTGACGTAGGCAAGTCCCTGCTCCCACTCGTTACCTGACATCTCCACCACTCCCTAACCCGACGTCTTGCACATCAGCGTATACGCTACCGTCTCGACGCGGCGGCTATTGGCCGCGCAACCATGCTGGGTAGTTGTCTTGGGCCTCGGGGCTGTTGGCGATATTCGCCTCGTTGGCCCCGTCGGCAGTCATGACGCATATCTCCCAATTGCCGTCACGATTCGAGACGAAGGCTGTGGCGTTCCCGTCCGGCGACCACCTGTCGCGCTGGTCGTTGGCAGTCCCTGGCTCATTCGATGTGCTCCTTGCGGACGCGGTGAGCCATGTACCCGGCTGCCATGCTCAGCGCGCCACATATCAACAGCGTCAGCGGCAGGCCGGCGCTCTCACCGAAATACTCGAAGCCGATCCAGAAGATGTTGATCGTCAGGAAGATCGCGCCCGCCAGCAGATATATGTGGTTCTTCTGGGGGACACTCCCCGCGATCAAGCCCAGCGACGCAACGAAGGAGAGGAATTCCCACCCCGGATGGTGTCCGTCGGCGCCCAGAGTGGCGAGGCCTATCACCAGGGCGAGAACGCCGACGATGTCGGGCACTAGCGCGTACGCCGGCTTCTGCTGCTGAGCGTGATAGATGCCCGCGACCAGTAGGACCAACCCCGACGCCAGCAGGGCCCCGCCGACCCCGCTCGAACTCAGGCTATGGCCCTCTGGTGTCGCGACTGCTGCGGTCTCCATCGCCAACCAGATGACGGTGAACGGGTAGAGAATCGTCAGCAGAGGTGAGGGGAACCTGTGGAGCGTCTCTACATGAATCGCGAGCGTGACTGCTGCTATGATCCACAGCGCAGCCGGCTCAAGCGCGTTGTCGGGGGAGACCCACAAGGCGGCCTGAAGCAGCGTCCATGGCGCCAGGAGACCTCCGGCGAGCAGCATCACGTCCGCGGTGGCTTGCCGCTCGCGCTCCTTGAGATGCAGACGAACGCCGACGTAGTACAGGGTGACGGTCGGCAGGAACACCAGTGCGAAGCGTGAGCTTGGGCCCAGGTCCGGCCAGTGGGCCACGAACCACGGGAAGCACACCAGGTACGACGCCGCGAACAGCTGCGAGCGGAAGCGGCAGGAGGTACCGACATGGACAGCAAAGGTCGCTGCCACTATGAGGAGCCACGCTGCCCCGCCCGGGTTGGTCTCGCCAAGAACCCATTGTGCGGTCAATAGCAGTGTCCACGGAACCAGGACACATGCGGCGAACAGCATCATATCCGCAGCGGAGCGCCGGTCGGGCTTCGTCAGGCGCAGATGCGTGCCAGCCCAGTACAGAGCCATCGTCGGCAGTACGACCAACGCGAAGCGTGCGCTGGGCCCCAGGCTTGACCAGTGGCTCACGAACCACAGGAAGCATAGCGGGTAAGGAAACGCGAGCAGCGGCGAGTGGAACCGGTGAAGCGTGCCGGCATGGGCCGCAAAGGTGGCCATCACCAGCAGAAGCCACACTCCCTCACCGAGGTCGGTGTCACCGACGAGCCATTTCGCGCCCAAAAAGAGCGCCGCCGGGATAAGCAGGCACCCGAAGAACAGCATCACTGTTGCGGCAACGCGCCGGTCCGGCTGCGTCAAATGCACCCACGCTCCGGCCCCATACACACCGGCTGTCACCAGTAGGATTAACGCGAATTGCCCCCCCGGGCCCAGGCCCTTCCACACGTGCGACACCAACATGAAGCTCGCGATGAGGATGAGGAGCCCTCCCACGTAAAGCAGAACCATCCCCGGGGTGATAGGCATCGCGAGCTTCGGGCTCGGGGATTCCGGTGTGGTCGCTGCGTCCCGCACCGCCACTCTCTCCGACGGGGCCCGCCCAGGCCCGGCTCCGTATTCGGCCAGCAGACGTGCGGCCAGAGGGCTGGAGATCAGGTGCTCGTCCCTCCACCGCGCGATCTCGCGCCTAACGAAGGGCACAGGATCGCCGGTAGCCTCAGTTCCCGAGGCAGGCTCCGGCGCGGCGGCGCTGAGCGGAACGTCGAGGCGCTGCCACACGGCCTCAACCTCGTCCTCCTCCCAACCGCCCTCAATCATGATCTGCCGGATCTCGTCGTCGGTGTGTCCCTTCTCACGCAGCCTCTTGACGTAGATACGCGCCTGTTCCCACTCGTTACTGGACATCTCCACCACTCCTCAACCCGACGTTCTGCACGTCAGCGTATGCGCTACCATCTCGACGCGGCGGCTACAGCTCCGCCAGGAGGGCATACCAGCCCTCTCCCGACGTGACGATCTGCTCAAGTTCGGCTGTGGATAGCTCATCCGGTCGTATCCCCAGGGCGGGCGCCGCGCGATAGAGTGTCACGATGCCCTCGGCGCCCAGAGGCGCCAAGGGGTAGTTGGCAAGTGCCTCTCGCCACGCCGTCTCAGAAATGGGGTTCGTGTTCTGCAACTCATCACGCAACGCGAGCATTCGCTCCCGGCTCACGTTCGTCTGGTCAAACCCCTGTGTTGACAGCGCGATCAGGTCCAGCCCGCGCTGCACGTGAGCGTCCTGACGCCGGTCAATGAATGTCCTGCATCGCCGGCAGTACGTGTAAGCTGTCTCCGGGAAGAACTCCCCACACGCGGGACAGCGGTCGGTGGCGTTCAGCATCCGCTCCTCATCCGTCTGCGGTTTCCAGAAGATAAGTACACGCCCGTCCCACGCCGCACGCGGCTCCCCGCCGCGATTCGTGTGCCACGAGCGCTTCGGATTGATGAAATCCGCCAGCCCTACCGTGAACGGATGCTGGGGCCGCCACGGATCATTGAACCAGATGGTGCGCGTCTGTCTGTCGTAGCCAGTGATCGCCATGTAATGCCCCGGTACATGCAACACTGCCCAATGGCCGGACACCAGATGCTCCACCAGTATCTGCACCACCCGTTCCGAGATGGTCTGCCCATCCTTGCTGACCGAGGTCCGCGTACTTACCGCGGCATATCCCCGGTCTAACAACATCTCCGCCAGTATCGGCTGGTACGCGGCCGTGAACGTCGGATAGTAATGCCCAAACGGTTTCAGGCGCTTTCGGTCGGTGTACTCGGCAGCCCGGGCGTTGTGCATCAGACCCAAGCACCGTTGCGACAGAAGCGGATCCTCCTCCCCGTAGAACCGGAGGATCGTCTCCATCGACGCCACCGCACAGTGCCCCGGTCTCTGTGCCACGGTCTCAGCCGCCTGTGCCGCACTCCTGGCGTCGGCCATTCCCAGAATCGCGGGAACGATGAAGCCAGCCCAATACGCACGTCGTCTCCTGCTCACCCTTGCCATCTGATGTCCTCCTCGTCTCGCGCTTCGTCTGCTCCTCGACCACAGTTGGGGCACGTCTCGCAGCGACGTGGCGTCGTGCCTCACCCTCAGTCCAGCCCCGTTCGAGCGAATCCTCCCGGATCTATTCGTCCGCGTAGCCCTTCTCGCGCATCTTCTTGACCTGCGCGCGCGCCTGCTCCCACTCGTTGCTGGACATCCTTATCACTCCCTAACCCGACGTCTTGCACGTCAATACTCGCACGACGAACTCGGCGCAGCGGCTACTGATCTGGCAACCATGCTGGGTAGTTGTCTTGGGCCTCGGGGCTGTTGGTGATATTCACCTCGTTGGCCCCGTCGGCAGTCATCACGTAAATCTCCCTATCGCCGTCACGATCCGATACGAACGCTATGGCCTCCCCGTCCGGCGACCAGACGGCGCTCAGGTCCGCGCGGGGGTGTTCCGTCAACCGTGTCTGTTTCGTGCCATCAGCATTCATGACGTATATCTCGGTCTCGCCGCCGATACGGGTTGCGCCAGTGTCACGATTTGACATGAAGAGGATCTTGCTGCCATCCGGAGACCAGTCTGCCCCGAAGTCCCGTCCCCGCGAATGCGTGAGCCGCGCCGGGTTGGTTCCATCGGCATTCATGACGTAGATCTCGAAGTAGCCGTCGCGATGAGACGTGAAGCCGATCTTGGATCCATCAGGGGACCAGAAGGGCTCGTAGCTCCATGAGACGTGGGTGAGTTGGGTCTGGTCTGTCCCGTCGGAGTTCATCGCATGGATCTGCAAGGTGCCGCTTCGCTTCGACTGCCAGGCGATCTTGCTGCCATCGGGAGACCAGGCGGGACTGAGATCATCTGCCGGATGGTGGGTGAGGCGCACCAAGTTCGTTCCGGCAGTATCCATGACGTATACTTCCCAGTTCCCATCCCGCTTTGAATTGAAGACGACCTTGCCGCCATTAGGAGAGAAGTCCATCCTGGTGCGCTCTCCTGCCACCAGCGCCACGCGCGCGAGGTCGCCGCCATCGGGGTCGATCGTGCACAACGCCATCCTCTCGTCTTGCTCAGAGGCGAACGCGATCCCCGCAGGGAGCGATGTGGCCTCGGCGGCGGCCCCCGTCCCCTCCGCCTCCACAGGCTTCTCTGGTTGCCTGTCCTCAGCCCCGAGCCATCTGCGCACCTGTTCGGCGGCGTTGCGGCCCTCCGCCATCACGCGTCCGTTGGCGCCGTATATGATGAAGTGGGGGATGCTGCGCAGCGAGTGCTGCCGCGCCACCGGCGACTGTCAGTCAATGCCCCTCACGCCAGACCGGTTGATGTCCACCTTCACCACGGCGATGTCGTCGCGTCTGCCCGCCAGTTCCTCAAGCTTCGGGGATATCGTCCGGCACGGCGGGCAGTAGTCGCTGTAGAAGTCGAAGATGGTGATCTTGCCCGCGACCAGGTGATCCGCCAGATCGACCTCCTGGCCGCGGCTGATGGTCCCGCCCGTGGCCGGTGAGGCGCGCTCCGTCGGCTGGGACGTCGGCGAAAGGGAGGCGCCATCGCGGCGGTGCGCGGGGGCCTGGTCGCCCGGCGGCCCGGCCCTCGCCCGCTCTGTTGGCCCAGCCACCGGGGAATGAACCGCCAGCGGGAGCCGAGGGCGTGGCTGGCGACGGTCGTGTGGGGGCCGGTGGTGTGGCCGGTGGTGGTGGCGCTGGGGCCTGGGGCGCCTCGCGCGAAAGCAGCCCGGCGACCTGCTCGTCCGACCAGCCCGTATTGAGTAGGACTTGGCGAATCTCCTCATCCCTACGTCCGTCCTGGCGCAGCAACTCGACGTACTCGCGAGCTTGCTGTCGGTTGCTCGGGTCCATCGCAACTCGCCTCCTCCTAGAGCCCGACTCAACGGTGCTCACCCCGGAGTTCCCACGTGCTGTAGCTAGACCATACGGCCGCGCTGAGCATCCTGCGCCGATATCCTCCTGCAGTTCCTGCACGAGCCGTTGATAGCCGAACCGCACCGCTGCCAGCGCCCCGCCCAGGGCCGAGAGACACTGTCCAGTGCTCCTCTACGCTCGGGAACCGATGCTGGCGACCTGCCTTACTCTCGGGCGCCGCTCGGCTGTCTACCGACGGTGGTGGTGGAGGTGGGGATGGAGACGCGATGCTCAGGGGGGAAACTGTGGGAGAGAGTCTCGAGACAGGCCGTGCTTGCCCTCATGTCGAGGAGGCACCGCCATATCTCTCCGCCGGACATGCCTGCAGCGCATGCTGCTTCGACGCATTCACGGCCACTGGTCAGCCGATCACTACCCATCGCCCTTCACTCCACTACCAGGAATTGCGTCCTGGACCTCGCATGGCGATGACCACTGCGCGGGGCTTGCCGTTTATGGTACCTTCACTCTCAATAAGGAAGAATCCTACCTATAAGTTAGGGCTCTTTCTACGAACTTATCATGATGCTCGGAGAAACCTCGCCGCAGACGTAGCATGTAGCTCATGGCTACGAACACTGATAGTGTACTGCCCCCACAAGTGATACCAGTTCCTATGTGGTACTTTGGCCTCTTGGTCTTGCCCCCGTTTTGATACCACCTGCAATGAGAGTCTTCAGCCTGTAAGGCAGACTTCCTGCCGTCTTCGTTGGGTCGTTGATGCCGCGCCGTTGGTACCGTGCTCACCCCCATGGGGGTGAGCTTCAAGTGACTGCTGGACGAACTCCTCCGGCGTCATGTTCCCGAGCGAACTGTGCGGCCTTACCCGGTTGTAGTCCTCCCGCCAGGCATCC
>JALGSS010000893.1 GCA_029821745.1 Candidatus Zipacnadia bacterium | reverse complement strand
GCGCGAGAAAACGAGGCGTTCGGGCGGGTTGTGTTGAAAAGGGCGATCATGGGCACGGAGTGTCATCCCGCTCTGCGGGATGTGACGGGGCCCCGTGCAGGGCGTCTCAGAGGCCTTCCGTGGTGGAGCCTTCCGCAGATTCTCATAGACAACGCCGCCCGATGCGCTGGGCGGCGTTAGTGTTTGTGCTGGCTGGTTGCTCTATGCTACGCCTTCCTGCGCATCCACCACGCAAGCCCCAGCGGCAGTGCCCCCAGCAGTAGCAGCGCACCGCACGGGAGCTCGGGCGTCGTCCCGCCATACTCCACTTGCTCGTCCCAGACTTGTAGATCACGGAATGACACCGGGCTTGCAGATGGGTACGGCCACGGGTCCGACAGTGCCTCACCGCCGTCGCTCCTGTTGCACAAAGACCCCAGGCCCCAGCCTTGGAAGTTGTTCGTTCCATAATGCTGGTAGCTTGCCGCATACGGGTTGTACGCCACTTGGTTCTGGTTGACCCATATGCTCTGCCCCTGGGCTCCCCACGACACGCCAGCGCTGTACCAAGTACCCGTTCGTAGCGTTTGGCCCATCGCAGCCCAACTCCAGTAGAAATCGTGCCAGTACCCGAAGCGAAGGGTGTACGTATCGGGACCTGCGGGCACAAGACTCACGATGAATGAGGGCCATGTGCCGCCGTTGTTGCTCGTGTAGGCGTCCGACATGATGCGAGCGTAGGGATCAGGCTGCGCCGTGACGTCGAACGAGAAGGAGACCGTTCCGGCGGCTGAGGGGAGTTCCATCTGCGTGTACTTGATCCAGCTGTTCCACTGATCCAGAGTTGCGTTCTCGTCCGTCCACGACACGTACTGATACGCCCCGACCGTCCCCCCGTTCAGGGAATCCGTGAAGATCGGGGTCACTGCGTGGGCCGACAGACTCAGGCACAGCACGACAGGTAGCATGAATGCAGTAGTTCGCATGTTCCACCATCCCCTATCCCTATGATGCGGCACACAGAAAACGCCCGCACAGCTTTCCACTCACTCGTGGTGCCGCACGGGCGTCACTTTCCATTGCAATACTACAGTGCGATCAACCTGCTAAAGAATATATAAAAGTTTATGTGATTTGATTATATATAGTCATATTGTAGGAGAAGCGGTCCGCTGCGTCCAATATGGCCTCTGGCCCTCCCGCATTGCGTGTCCCCCCCAAGGCCATCCGCGTCGAGGCCTTCCGTGGGGCCCCGCGGCTATACGAGGACCGGCGACCAGCGATGCATAGGATAGCTGCGGGGTAGCGAGACCGGTCCCCGGTCTCTATGACCGGGGACCCGCAGGACCGTTGAACCCCGGCTATTGCGAATCGTCCACCCGGGCCCTGCGCCGCTCGGCGTACGCCGCGAAGAACTGGTGGGCGACGGCGGCGGTGATGAGAACAGCGCCGAGGATAATCTTCTGGTCCTCGAAGGGAACGCGCGCCAAAGTGAGGCCGCGAATCAGGCTGCTGACCACAAGCAATCCGAGCACTGTGCCGGGCAGACTCCCCCGGCCACCGTTGATGCTCACGCCGCCGAGCACGCAGACGGTGATGGCGTCCAGTTCCATGAGGGTTCCCGCATCCGCCTTGGCCGTCGCGACCCGGGACAGGAAGATCGCCCCGGCGAGGGCGGACATCACGCCGCTGAAGGCGTAGAGGATCAGCTTCGTCCGCGCGACCGGGATGCCGGCGAACCGCGCTCCGAGCTCATTGTGGCCGATGGCGTATATCTGCCGCCCGAATACCGTGCGGTGCAGAATCACCCCCGCAACCACCATCAATACCAAGAAGATCGGGAGCTGTTGGGGGACATTCAGCACGCCGAGAACCGTGTAGTAGGCCTGCCCGAGGTCGTAGAATTCGGGCGGGAAATCGCTCACCGGGTCCCGCGCGCCCAGACCCAATGCCAGTCCGCGGAACAGCGCGAGGGTTGCGAGGGTGACGATCAGCGGCGGCACTCGGACCCAGGCCACGAACATCCCGTTGAGCAGGCCCGCGAGGCACCCGACGCTAAGGCCCAGGCACAGATCAGCCATCGGCCCCAGGTGCAAGTAGCGCCAGCCCATGCCCATGGCGACGACGCTGAGCCCGAGCATGGAGCCCACCGACAGGTCGATGCCGCCGGTGATGATGATCGGCGTCATCGCCAGGGCGATCAGCCCGGTCTCGACGAAGAACCGCGACATCTCCAGCAGATTGTCGGCCTCGTAGAAGGTCGGGTTCAGCTTCCCCATGATCCCCATCGTGATCACGAGGATGACGAGGATCGCGCTTTCCTCGCGCAGGGCCCAGGACCTCAGCGTGCGCAGCATCAGGTCTCACGCCCCTTGCGGCTGTGCAGCGTGTCGATGACCACGGCAGCGAGAATCAGGATGCCCTGGGAGGCCCGCTCCCACGTGGGCTCGATATGCAGGTGGGTGAGCGACCCGGTGATGACTCCGAGCAGCAGTACGCCGATCACCGTGCCCAGGACGGTGCCCATGCCACCGAAGATGTTCGTTCCGCCCACCACGACGGCGGTGATGACCACCATCTCGAAGCCGATCCCCGCGTTGGTCTGAATCGCGCTGTAATGGGCGGTGTAGACGAACGCCGCGACGCCCGTCAGCAGGCCCATGATTAGGTAGACGCGAGTGCGAATGCCCGACACGGAGATGCCTTGATGCTGGGCGGCGTCGGCGTTGCTCCCGACGGCGTAGATCGCCCGGCCGAGGGGCGTCCAGCGGGCGACGGCGGCCCCGACGAGCACCACTGCAACGGCAATCCAAATCGAGACCGGTACCCCGAGCGGCTCTGACAGGCCGAACTCGCGGAAGCCCGGCGGCAGATTGATCCAGCGGCCCCCGGTGATGTGAATCAGCACATGGCGGAACAACGTGAGTGTCGCCAGGGTCGCGATGATCGGCGGGATGCGCGCCCCCGTGATGAGTCCCGCGTTGATCCCACCCAGTACAATGCCCGCAACCATCGCCGCCACGAGAACGAGCAAGGGCGGCCAGCCCGCGGCGGCGCTCGCAGCAGCCACCGTCGCGCAGCAGGCCAGAATCGAGCCGACGGAGATGTCGATCCCGGCGGTGAGAATGACGAGAGTCATGCCCACCGCGGTGATGAGCAGATGCGAATTGTTGACGAGGATGTCGGTGAAGTTCTGGACCGTTGCGAAACTCGGCGCGCGCAGGGAGACGCCGACCAGAAGAAGCGCGAGAACCGCCGCCAGGGCAAGCTCCCGCATGGGCGCCTTGCGGGGCTTCTGGTGGCCCTGCGTCACGCCCTCCTCCGCGGTGCCCAGGGCCAGGTCGAGCACCGCCTCCTGGGTCGCCTCGGCTCCGGCCAGTTCACCCACCACGCGGCCCCGGTGCATGACAGCCACACGGTCGCTGAGAGCCAGCAGTTCCGGCAAGTCCGATGACACGAGCACGATCCCGACGCCATCATCCGCCAGTCCGCGCATGAGCCGGTGGATCTCCGCGCGGGCCCCCACGTCGACGCCTTGAGTAGGCTCCTCCAAGACTAGAACCCGCGGGTTGCCGAGACTCCTCCAAGACTAGAACCCGCGGGTTGCCGAGAAGCCGTGAGGCCAGAGCCACCTTCTGCTGGTTGCCGCCGGACAGGTTGCTGACAGCCTGCTCGAGCCCCGAGGACCGCACACTCAGTTGCGCGGACAGCTCGCCGGCCTTCTCCGCCTCATCCCTCCGGCGGATCAGCCCGAGGGCCCCGGCGAAGCTGCGCAGATTCCCGAGGGTGATGTTCTCCCGGACTGTCATCGGCAATACGAGCGCTTCATGATGGCGGTCCGCGGGGACGAAGCTCACGCCAAGATCCCGCATCCGGCGTGGGCCGACGCACCGGGCCTGCTCGCCGTCCACCGTGAGGCCACCCGAATCCGGGGGCAAGACCCCGGCGATGGACCGCACGAGTTCGTTGCGCCCCGAACCGGCCACGCCTGCGATGCCCACAATCTCCCCCGGACGCACCGTCAGGTTCACTTGCTCGAACTTCCCGGTCACGGATAGGTCTCGGGCGGCCAACAGGCTG
>JALGSS010000892.1 GCA_029821745.1 Candidatus Zipacnadia bacterium | reverse complement strand
CCTCGGCGAAACGCTCCCTCGACGTGCCGAGCTTCTCGGCGTCGATGATGAACTTGAACTCCAAGTAGCCGCCCCGTTCAGCGTCGGGCAGAGGCTCGACCGTGTTGATGCCGGGAACGTCCCGGAGAATGTCGTTGAGAATCGCGTAATTGCGCGTGCGCAGCCGGTTGAGCTCGGGCAATCGCGCAAGGCCGCAGCGTGCGACGGCAACGGCGTATGGATGGGCTCGGTATTTCGCTCCGAGGCTCATGTCGCCAATGTCCGGGAACGTGGGCCCCAACTGGCCGATCTCGATGCGGCCGAAGTGCCCGAGGAGTAGCATACGGTCATACAGCTCAGGGCTGTCTGTGACGATCATGCCCAGCTCGCCGCCGCTGACGGCCTTGCTTCCCTGCATGCTAAAGCAGCCGATCTCGCCGTAGCTGCCCACCATCTTCCCCTTGTAGGCGGCTCCGTGGGCGTGGCTGGAATCCTCGATCAGGATCAACCCGTGCCGGTCCGCGATGTCGCGGAAGCGGTCCATGTCCGGCACGTTTCCCCACACCTGGACCACGCAGATAGCCCGGGTGCGCTCGGTGATCTTCCGCTCCACGTCGTCAGGGTCCAGACAGAGCGTCTCGGGATCGATATCGGCAAAGACGGGCGTCGCGCTGGCGTGAAGAACCGGCGTGACCGTCGCGTGCCATGTGTACGCGGGCACGATGACCTCGGTGCCGGGACCGACTTGAGCGCCCACGTATGCGCTGTGCAGCGTGCTCGTGCCGTTGCAGCAGGCCCTCCTCCATCTGCTGCAAGACTCCGCCCGCGGAGATGGTGAGGATCCCTTCGTCCATGAGGTCCATGACCGCCTGCTTCTCAACGTCTGTGATCTGTCGCCAGGCATCGCTGACGGGCTCAGCGAGTATCGGCACGCCGCCCTCGATCGCCAGTCTTGCGTCCGACATACAAGTAGCCTCCAGAGAGTCGTCCCCGTGGGACAAGTCGCGTGCGGTGAGCAACCGTGAACCGGTCATTCACTGCCGCAATTCACCACTCGGAGCGCTCCGACCTTTGTCACGTGACATTCTCCGGAGGCTCCCCTCGGCCCCGTGGAGGACATGCGATGCCATGCGGCGAAAAGCAGTGAGCCGAGGGGGCCCCGTGCCAGGCGTCTCAGAGGCTCCGTGGGGCCCCGTCACATCCCGCAGAGCGGGACGACACCCCACGGCCATGTGCCGTTAGCTTCTTCAACACAGCCTCGGGCTCGACCCTTCACAAGCAGAGCATTCCGCTGTATACCTGCGTGGACATCGCAAGGCAAGGACGTTAACCGCCACTCAACCCGGAGGAAGTTCATGAGCGATTTTGTGGTCAAAGACGGTCAGCTTTTCCTGTTTCAGGGCGACAGCATCACCGACGCCGGACGCCGGGGCGCCAATGCGCCATATGGCGTGGGCTACGCAAGCATGTTCCGCGAGATGGTCATCGCCAACTACCCCGAGCGCGCGATCCGGTTCATCAACAAGGGCATCGGCGGCGACAAGACCGTCGGCCTGCGGGACCGGTGGGAAGACGACGTCATCCGCCACCAGCCCAACTGGCTGTCGATCCTGATCGGGATCAATGACCTGCACACTTTCCTGCTGAACGGCCAGCCGTGCGTGACGGTCGACCTCTACCGAGAGGCCTACAGCGATATTCTCGCGATGACGAAGGAGAAGACCGATGCGCAGATCCTGCTCATCGATCCCTTCTTTATCAGCGTGGCGACGAGTGAAGACAGCTTCCGCAAGCGGGTGCTCGACACGATTGTCGAGTACATCGCCGTGGTCGATGAGATGGCCGAGGAGTACGGGTGCATGCAGATCAAGCTCCACGACATCTACCAGGCGCATCTCAAGCTGCGTGAGGCCGAGACGTTCTGCAACGAGCCGGTTCACCCGGGCCACGCGGGACATATTATCATCGCCAATGAGATGATGAAGGCTCTGACGGCGGACTGATCGGCCCGTGTTCAGCACCGGCCCGTTGCCGGCTGCAACGGGCCGCACTCATCCGGGAGGCAGATCATCGCGATGAAACATGTGATTATCGGTGATGGGAAGGCATGGATCGACGACGCTCCGGACCCGACACCGGAGGGCGAATGGGTGGTCATCAAGGTCCATTCGAGCCCCATCTGCGGGAGCGACATGCACGCATACCACGCCCCCGGGGCCCATGCAGGCGGCGGGCATGAGGGAACGGGCGAAGTGGTGGCGGTCGACACGGCCCACCGACTCAAGGTGGGGGACCGTGTGCTGATCAACCCCCAGAGCGGCTGCGGGGAGTGCCGGGTTTGCATGAGCGGCGACTACATCCACTGTCGCCACGCGCCGGCCGGAGCGACCGGGCATTTCGCCCAGTACGTGCGCAAACAAGAGTGGCTGTGCCCGAAGCTGCCCGACGACATCTCCTACGACCTCGGCTCGCTGATGAGCTGCGCGCTGAGCCCGGCATACCAGGCCCTGATGCGGATGCAGACCACTGCGTTCCACACGATCCTGATCACGGGATTGGGGCCTGTGGGGCTCGGAGCGGTGGCGCTGGCGAAGTTCCTCGGCGCGGAGGTCATCGCGGCGGACATGGAGCCCTGGCGCCGGGAACGCGCGCTGGAACTCGGGGCCGAAGATGCCCTGGACCCGTCGGAAGTCGATGTGCTGCAGTTCATTCGCGACCGGACCGACGGTGAAGGGATCCTGAGGGCCTTGGACGCCTCGGGGAACGGTCAGGCGGAGCGCCTGTGCATCGACGCCCTCGCACCTTTGGGCAAGGTGGCGTTCATCGGGGAGAACCAGGGAGACATCGAGTTCAGCCCAAGTCGCGACGGTATCCGCCGGGGCATCGAGGTCATCACCGCATGGCATCGGGACCTGAAGTCTACCGGCGACCTGGTGACCTTCTTGCGGCGTTTCCCCCACGCGGAGAAGCTCATCACCCATTGCTTCGGCTTTGGCGAGGCGGATGAGGCCTTCGCCACAATGGCGTCGCGACAGTGTGTGAAGGTGATCCTGCGCCCGTGGGAGTAGCGTCCTGTTCGGGACAGGTCCGTGTCGAGGAAAGAACTGCGGGGCCCCGGTCGCTGCACGACGCGACCACCCCGCAGCTAGGTAAGTAAGCCCTGCGACGCGCGGCCGAGGGAACGGCCCCGGCCCTCATCCTCC
>JALGSS010000891.1 GCA_029821745.1 Candidatus Zipacnadia bacterium | reverse complement strand
AATTGCCCCCCCTTCGCCGCAAGCTTCACGCCTTCTGCAGATGCATCATCGAAGACGCTCTGGCGCCGGCCGTTGACCCACACCGCGACGCGGCCGACCACCCGCGGCTGGTCATGCGCCTCAACGCGCGCCTTGTGCTCACAGAAGAGCTGCAGCAGCTCCGCCACAGGCCTGCTAATTGCCGCCTGAGCGTCTTCGGGAACGGACATGCCGTCGAGGGCATCGAGGATGTCATGATGAAGCTGGTCGGCGTCTGGCGCCGATGGTGCGCTGATGGTGGTCCTGATCACTTCGTCCAGAGATCGCATCGTGTGCCTGCCTCCTCCCGGCAACGGGTCGCCTCGGGTATGAGAGTCGCACCCGAGGCGACCTCACTGCGTTGGGAACTACTCCCCCTGGAAGTTCGAGCGGCTGTGTGCAGCGCGCTCACGAGCCCGGTCGGCCCACTGGGCCGCGACGTTCCCGATCCGCGACAGATCGAGGTCAGGGACTAGGCGGTGTGGCCTGCCGGTTGGTTACGGCACCGCGCCGGCGGGTTGCTGTTTCACGCATGGGAGCACCTCCTGCCTTGCTGGGATGACCGTCCTTCGTCAAAGTGTAGGTGGGGCCAGCATCGCCATATTGTTGCAGGCCGGGGAAAAGAAAAGGGAAAGAGCGCGGGCGCGCCGACCGAGATGCCCAGGCGCGCCAGGGCCTTGCTTCCCGGCAGTTCATGCACAAACGATCGGCATGGAGAGCCTCTTGAGGCGGTGAGCTACGTGGGGGGTACGCCGAATCGCCGCGCTACGGCTCGCGATTCCGCACACGACACTCCGGACCTGACCGACGAGGCCACTCTACTCGTAGAAATGGCCTTGCAGTTGCCGGGCGATCTCGGCTATGTCTTCGGGGCACTCCTCGAGTGCATCGACGAGACTCGCCGACGAGAGCGTCAGCTTGTACTCCCTCTGGCACCACGCACGCAGTTCCCCGAGCACCCGCTTCCCAGGGCAATTGCGGGATCGCCACTCCTTATTTGACCAGTGTTCCTCGAACCACTCATCAGCCTCCCGCTCCCTGGTGGCCGAGTCTAGGTCAGCCAAGAGCCTATCGCGGTATGCGGGCACCACGTGGCACTTGACCGTCTTCTTCATCTCGGGATCATCAAGCACTTCCTCAAGCTTGGCTGCGACCTGGTCTTCGGACGGAACGGCAACTTCCTTTTGAGTATGCTGGTCTCGTCTCGCCGCCGCCTGCGCCAGGGCCCGGCTGACAACATAAGGACAAATAAGATAGTTCTCCACTTCCTTGACGCCGAGGCGCTTGACGAGAGCCGCGTCAGCCTCGGCCCGTGTCTCCACACCGCACTCTGGGATCTCGTAGTCGTTGTCCACCACGCACGCCAGCTTCGCCTCTACCCCGAGTGTGTTGCGGAGCAGCGACCGGAATGTCTCCAGATGGACGCTGTCGCCCTTGCCGTTAGGCAGCTCCGCAACGATCACGGATGGGTCGTCGAATGGGTTCGTGCCCTCGGCCCGTGACACCAGACGGGCGAGCACCTTTCGGTCCAGACCGCCCTCTACGAGTAGTATCTTGTCCGCCCCGTAGGCCCGTACAGCGTCCGCCTTGGTGATGGCCCCCAAATCAACCAGCACATGCCCTATGTCGCTGCAATGCTCGCCCTTGGCCTGCTTGCGATCAACCCACACGAGGGACTCGGATGGACACTCCGAGATGAACTCGGGGGCGTGGGTGGCGACCACCACTTGGCGGCTCCCCTCAACAGCGTGGTCGAAGAGCATTTGGGCGACGGCTCGCTGCAGCGTGCCATGGAGGTGAGAGTCCGGCTCGTCCAGCAGTAGGCAGCGTGAGTCGCCAAACCGAAGCACTACCGCCAGGTTCAGGAGCGTGCGGAGACCGCCGCCACTCGTGCTGATGTCGAAGTCTGTGTCGTCCTCCTGGAACTCGACGAGGACACGAGGGCCTGAATCATGGGTCAATCGAGGAGGCTGCACGCAGGCGTCCGGCAGGTACCGCTGCACGGTGGCAACGACCTCGTCGAAGGCCTCACGTTGGCCGTCATTCCAGAACCAGAACAGTCTCGAACGCCAGCACTCGTACTCCCGCCCATCACGCAGGAGGTCGTCTATGGCCGGATGGTGTCTGAATTGCTCAGATGGCGACACCAAGCCAACTGGCGGCACATACGTTGGTCGCGTGCTGAACAAGCTCTGGACCACGTCACGCACGGTGGGCTTCTCCAATAGCGGCACCATCGACTCATCATCCACGAGCAGATCAAGGCCATAGCTGCTGCGACCGCTGATCTCGAGCTTCAGGTCAACGTTACCCTCAAAAGAAGCGGAGATAATGCACGGCTCGGCGGTCCGCTTATGCAGCCATATGGCGTCCGGGTCGCCGAGATTGCGGCGCCTGAGCACCTCCTGGGGGTTGGCACGCCACTTTGGGTTGCCGAAGTCAGGCGTTTGCTTGTTGCCGAACACGAAGACAAGCATGCTGTGAAGCAGCTCGATTGCCTGCAGGATGCTCGTCTTCCCACTACTGTTGAGACCAACAAGACACGTGACCTGCTGCAGGTCGACCGTGAAGTCCCTGAACCCCTTGAAGCGTTCCAGCTTCAGCTTCTCGATGAACATCATGCACCCCCTGTTGACTGAGAACTGCCGACAACATTCCACCCAGCAGTCGCTTTCCCCTGCTGCCCGGCGGTTACCGGACTAGTAAGCCGTCCGGAGTGTACTCCGTCAGGCTCGTGATCAGTGGTGCCTCGAATTCAAGCAGCTTCGAGAGACGTGCGCCGGCCTTGCCACTTCCGTCGGCGAGTGCCTGCGCCTCGGTGAACAGGTCAAAATCCTCGAAGCCGTCCCGCAACAGCGCCAGGCGCAGGGACGACACCGGGACGTCGCCCTCGCCGGGGTACAGCAGATACCCGTCGCCGTTGCAGGTCCCGAAGGAGTTCGGATTCCAATTCGCGTAGTCGGCGCGGTCGTATTCATCGACGGGCAGACCGTTGCCGGGCCAGACGTCCACTCCCCAATACAGGAAGCCCTCGATGCCGTCGCGGAAGGTCTGCCACCCCAGGATGCGGTGATCAATGCCGGGGTAGTCGACGAACAGGTTCGCGAACGGCGCAGTCGGCCCACAACACACATACCACCACACCTCGTCGCCGTCCGCCTGGGCCTGCCTGACGGCGGGCAGATTCGCACCGGCAGTCAGCGGGCACCAGATGCGCACGAGGCCCTTGAGGTCAGCGCTGGGGGACCACCCGGTCTGCATGACTTTGATGTCGGGCAC
>JALGSS010000890.1 GCA_029821745.1 Candidatus Zipacnadia bacterium | reverse complement strand
GAGGGCACTCACCCGGACCACTTCGCCTGGTACAAGCGCGCCAACGATCTCATCGCGAAGCGCGACTTCTCCCTGTGGCGTGAGCCCGCCGAGACTCCCAACCCTCTGGACGAGCAGATCGCGCAGCAGGCCCGCAAGGTCGCCGGGGCAGACCTGATCCCGCTCAATACCGACCCGCTTCCGCCCGAGGAGCTTGAGCGCGCGTTCACGCACCGTCCCGGCGCGAACTACCAGGTGCTGCTGAAGAAGGGCGAGCGCTTGCGGGGCGAGCTGGTTGGGCTCCAGCACGCTCATCTCACCAACGGCAGCGTGGCGGTCATCGTGACTCCGTCCGGGGATATTCTGGGCACCGTGCGAGCGGCCGCCGGGGAGCGGACACCCATCGATCTGATCGCCCCCGAGGACGGAGTGTACGGGATCGCAGTGACCTGCGGCCGTGCCAAAGGCCGGCTCGTGCTCTCGAACCGTTACGTGTGCCTCGCAGGGCCGGTGGCCCGTCTCGTGGGCAATCAGCCTCCGGCCTTCGTGGCGCCCTTACCAGGAGCAGAGCAGATCGAGCTTCGAGTCAAGGGCCAGGGAGCCGCCGAGCATCTGCAGGTGACGTTCAAAGCCCCCGACGGCACGGTAGCCTTCTCCGGGGACACCCGCGATGCGGAGGACTCCGTCACGGTCAACCTCCTCGGTCAAGCCGGCGCAGAGCGCGGTGCGTGGACCCTTGAGCTGACCCAGGCGGTCGAGGATATCGTCGTGGACATGCACGGTTGCGAACCGCGCCTAGCGACGCATCCGGGCCGCTTGCTGGTGAGTCGGTAGGAGCGCGGAGGCACTCGACGCTCTGGGAGCTACGTGCGCGGGTCCGTCACCTGGGCTCCTGCCAGCCGGTTGGTGTTGCCGACGCTCAGCTCTGTTTCCCGCACCGGCGATCAAGGACAACTGCCCTACGCGGAGAGCCATGATGGGTTCGCGCAAACAGTGCCGACAGATTGCGGCGGCGCTCATCTGCCTGACGTGGTGGGGCGCATCTGCCGCGGCCGATGGTGAAGCGATGATATCTGACGATACACTCCAGCAGTGGTCCGCACCCTATCGTGGATGGCACTACTGGCCTGAGCCCGTAATACCAGCCGAGCCGAAGATCCCTGGCTTCGAGGGCTTCCACAGCACCGACTGCCCGTGCGTCTACCAACTCCCCGACCAGCCCGACCGCTGGACCATGAGCTTCATCGGCTTCAATGGTGCGGGCTACAACAGTTTCGTCACGCAGAGCACCGACCTGGTCCACTGGGACACGCCGCGGCCGGCGATGGGATTCGGCCCGGAGGGCGAGTTCGACAACGGCGGCTGCGTGGTGGGAGCGTACCTGTATGAGTCTTACGACGTGAAGGCCTCCCGCACACTCAAGAAGCTGGACGGGCGCTACTGGACCCTCTACGGATGCTACCCCCGGCAGGGCGGCTATGAACTCCGGCCCGGCTATGAGGGCGTTGCGGTGAGTGATGACGGCCTCACCTGGCGCCGCGCCAGAGATACCTGGATCCTGTCGGTGCATGAGCGCGACCGCGGCGAATGGGAGCGGGACTGCATCTACCAGCCATGGCTCGTGGAGCACAATGGCCTGTACTACAACTTCTACAACGCGGCCAATGGCGGCGTGGAGCAAAGCGGCGTGGCGTTCTCCAATGACCTGCTGAGTTGGGTGCGCTACCCGCTGAACCCCGTCGTGCGTGTGAGGCCGGGCGGTTGGGACGAGCAGTTCGCGTCGGACCCGAAGGTTTTCCGGGACGGGGACCACTGGGTGATGCTCTACTTCGGCGTGGGCAGAGGCGGGGCCCACATCATGATCGCCTTCTCCCGCGACCTGATCCACTGGGTCGCCGATCCCGAGCCGCTATACAAGGCCGGAGGGCACCCGGAGGGCCTTGACAGCCAGTACGCGCACAAGATCAGCCTGGTCCACAATCCGGGCAATGACACAATGTACATGTACTACTGCGCGGCCGGAGCGCGCGGCCGGTGCATCGGGCTCCTGACCAGCCGGCCCTTGAGAGCAACGGAGTGACAGCGGCCTGACCGCCGAGGACGGAGCCTACCGCGCTCTCGACAAGTGCCCAAACCACCAATCCAGGAGACACTGCATGACTTCCCATGAACGAGTCGTCCGAGCCGTGACCTTCCGGGGGCCGGACCGCGTCCCGCACAATCTCCCCGAGCCCTGGGGCACCGACTTCAAGGGTTGCGGCGCCGGAGCCGACCCCAACTGGCAGCCCTGCATCCAGACCGAGACGGAGTGGGAGGACGAGTTTCCAGCATCTGGCGCAAGCTGCCGGGCGACAAAACGATGGGCCAGGTCGTGGGCCATCCGCTGAAGGACTACGCGATGCTGGACGACTTCGAGTGGCCGGACTACACCGTCGAGGCGCGTTACGAGGGCGCTCTGAACGCCTGCGCGGCCAACCCGGACGATAAGTTCCTGCTTGGCAGCATCCCCATGAGCCTGATCCACAGGCTCGAGTACCTGCGTGGCCACGTCGAGGCGTGGACTGATCCCTACGAGCATCCGGACGAGTTGCGCGCGCTGCTGAACAAGCTGGGCGACATCGCTATTCAGGCGATAGACCGCCTGGCCGATGCGGGCGCGCATGGCATCATGTCCTGCGACGACTGGGGGTTGCAGGACCGGCCCATGCTGTCGCCGGCGACCTTCGCCGAGTTCTTCAAGCCGGTG
>JALGSS010000889.1 GCA_029821745.1 Candidatus Zipacnadia bacterium | reverse complement strand
ACCTACGAACGCCAGCACACTTCAGGATGTCCTCGCGGAATGCCCTGAAATGTGGACACTTGCGCGCGATCTCATCCGGGTCAGCCAGTTCCAGGACTCGCCTGCCGTCCACCGTCTCTCGGTACCCGCGTTTCCGGTATCGCCGCAGAAGATCGTCTACATGCTTCTTCGGCGGCTTGGTGTGGTTGACCCTCTCTGGCGAAGGGTACTTGCACTTCTGGCCCGGACACCCCGCCACCCGACACAGCGCATCCCAGGAGGCGAGCATCCAAGCTTCGACATCGTGCACGGCAACGTGGGGTCTGAACTGATCTCGGTGTTCGCTCGAGACTGCGCTGATCATTCGCTGGCGAACGTCGCTCACAGAGGACGATGGGTCGGCCTCCGGGTATAGGTCCACCAATGCGAACACGTACGCCGCGCCGTCGGCGACGGCGTTGCGGACGAGAACCGCTGCTTCCTTGATGAGGCGTTCCTTGCCTTGGACGGTGGTGATACGCAGGGAGACGCCTCGCTCCGCCATTTGCTTCACTTCCGCCGACAGGAGTTGCTTGAGAGCCACTTCCGTGCGGCCCTCGGTGAGCACGCGGATCACCAAGGCCGTCCACCGACCTCACCCATTCGCCACAACTCCCCCAGTGTGTAGCTGTCCAGCCATGCCCCGAGCCCCTCTCGATCCAGTCTCCTCGCCTGCGTTGCGCCCTCCTCGTCCTTCTCCACCACCAGCACGTCCTCCGGCTCCAGCCAGGAAACGAGTTCTGGCGAGTGGGTCGAGATGAGGAACTGCTTCTCCTCGGACGCGACGGACTTGAGCGTCTCGGCCAGGATGCGGATGAGATCGGGGTGAAGCCCGATCTCAGGCTCCTCGATCATGATGATCCCGCCTGTCGGGGGCTGGTGTAGGATCGCCAGGAGCCAAAGGAAGCGCAGAGTGCCGTCTGATAGCTGGGTGGGGGTGAAGCCGCGCTGCCTACCGTCGATGTGCCAGCGCAGGCCGATATGGCCTTCTCCTCCATCCGGGGGGAACCGGATGTCCTGGAAGCCAGGAAAGGCCGCCATCAGCGCTTCGATAACTGGTTTGAAGAAATCCTCTCGGGCCTCGCCGCTCTCCGCGGCGTGGAGGACAGAGACGAGATTATCCCCATCAGGAGAGACGATGGCCTCTTGGCGAGGGGGCTGCGGGAGCCTAATGGGGCTGCGGGAGCCAGTGCTTAGCCCAGCATATCGCCTGGAAGACAACAGCTTCTGTCTGACCCAATCGGCAGTGTCCCACGGGTTCCTCAGCGCCGAGATGGCCAGGTCGTCGTCGCCGATGACCACGGTGTCTTCACGCTCTCGTCCTTCCCACATGAGGATCTCGCCTGACGTAGCGTAGAGAATCCGTTTGTCCGCTCCGTCAGGGCCAATGCCACGCGCTACCAGTTCTTCATGGCCAACCTCAATAGCTGTGTCCAGCACCGTCAATATGGTCACGTAGGAGTAGTCCGTAGGTTGCTCGTGCCCGCGTGCCCTGTCTCCGCGCGTGAGGCCTCTCAGACCCAGCACGAAGGCGGCTCCGATGCTCTCGGCGCTCCAAAGCGCGACAGTTCCGCCGCCACGCCTGAGCAGAGCGTCCCCCAGCGGGCCTTCAGCCCCCTCAGCCAGAAAGACAAGAGAATCGATCACGTTACTCTTGCCGCTACCATTGGGACCGATCATCACATTCAGCGGGCGCAGTTCTAGGTCCAGGTCCTTCAGGCTCTTGTAGCCTTTTGCATGAAGTCGCGTGATCATAGGGTTTCACCGACCGTGATGCTGTTCTCTCTACTACCTACACTATAGGCCCGGAGGGCCGACCTACGTCAAGAAGAACCTGTACCCTCTTGTCCCCGTGAGGGCGGAGATGATCACCCACACTCCCGCGATCAGGAACTCCCCGACCACCAGACCCAGGAAGAAGGGGCGTGCCTTGCGGTATGAGCGCCCCGATCCGTAACGCATCAGCGTTGTCTTCATCATCCACCCCAGGAAGATCGACGACCACAGTTGGATCATCGGCCAGCTTGGGCCCATCGCGTAACCCAGCGGGTGGAAAGGCCACCACGCGAACTGCACGCGGGCGAGGGACAGTCCCACTGTGATGAGCATGCCGATGAAGACGAACAGGATGCTGATCGCGTGACTGGGTTTCGGCGCGTCGATCCAGGAGACCAGGGTCGTGAAAGGCTGCTTGGGGCTGGCGACACAGAACCAGCCCGACAAGGTCACCGCGCCGTGCTTGTAGCAGGTGGAGATAACCGAGTAGTAGCTCGACGCGATAGCGACGACGATTGCCAGCCCGAGGGCAGGCAGCATCTTGCGCAGGTTGATCCCCTGCTCGTGCCCCAGCTTGTACGAGTCCATCAGGCTGGGCATCAGGAAGGTGCGCAGGTCGAACATAAACACG
>JALGSS010000888.1 GCA_029821745.1 Candidatus Zipacnadia bacterium | reverse complement strand
CAACTCGATGAGCGTGAACCCGGGCCTACTTGCCGGGGGCCCGCTCGGCGAGCATCTCGACCCGGGAGATCCGCACAGTCTGCTCGTGTTGCTCACCCTTCTTCCCCCCCGGGTCCGGCGGCCGGGAGATGTACAACTCCCTCACGGGTTGCCCCGTCCAGCGCTTGCCCGCTGAATCGGTCATCCACCTAAAAACAACGCGCACCCGGTACTGTTCGTTCCCTTCGGGGATCGACAGTTGCCAGGTGTAGTTGCCACCGTTCTTCGTCCGGATACCCAACACGAGGCGCTCGTCCATTTCGCTGCTTGAGAGCCTGAGACGCGCTCCCGCGAACGACCCCTTCGGCACGGGCGCGGAAATGAGGGCGAGGTTATTGTCGTGGGAAGGGAACGTCCACGCGGCCCCCGAGGTGTAGATGTCGCACGTACTTGATGCTCCCGCCACAGTCAGAGGCTCCCATCTGGTCAGATGGATCCCCGTCGGCGACAGCTTCGGAGCGCGGCGCTCGCCGATCTCAAAGCGACCCAGGATGAACCTGTGGTCGACGCCGGGCATCGGTGGAGTCTCCTGGAGGACCGACCCGGCATCCGCCTCGGGGCGAATGCAGACGAAGGTGGAGGTCGGCGCCCAGTCCCGCTGGAGACGCCCCTGCAGTTTCGCCGACTCCTTGCTGCACTCCCACCACGCGCCATGATCCGTGGGGCGATCCGCCAGTAGCGACACCATCTCCGCGACCAAGACCGTGTTGACGTGGATGACCTCGTCGGGCTGGGTGGTTTTCTTCAGGTAGGCCGCCACCTGCTCGCAGTCGGGGCCGTAGTTCTCATTGCGCTCCTCGTCGCCGAAGAGGCCTCTGCCTGTCATCGTCATAATGACGATCATGTGGCTTCCGGTGATGGGGATCGGGATCGGCATCACCACACCCACGAGGCCGAGGGTGGGCAGGGGCAGGAATGTGAGTCCGACGATCCCGATGACACGCCTCCACGTCGGCGCTTCGGGCAGCAGACGCCCCAGCACGCCGGCTCCGAGAATCGCCCAGAGGGGCATGGTGTGCATGGAATAGCGGCCCCCGTAGGCGAACAGGATGGGCAGGAACCCCACGAGCATGTAGACAGGGATCATCCGGGCGGCGTTGGGTCTGGGGGCCTTGATGATTCCCCAGGTACCCAGGCCCAGCAGGACGACATTGAAATTCTGGAGGGACAGGAGCTTCTCAACCGGGTTGCCCGGCATGCCTCCCTGCTTGAGTACGGGAAGCCAGTCCAGATGCGCGACCACGTGGGCAAGCCAGGGCGTGAAGAACAGGAAGCTGATGCTCACGACCTTGAGGGTCAGGCGGAAGTGACTGCGGTACTTGAAGCCGAACAGCAGAAGGCCCAGCGCCACGCACTGTGAGAAGCCCAGGTGGCTGTAGTAGATCAGCGTGAGAAACAGGATCGCCCACCACGGCCGCCGGAAGAGGACGCCAAGCAGCAGAAGCGGCATGAGGATATTGACCAGGCAGCCGGCGATGTAGGCTTCCATGATGACGAAGTGGAAGAGATCGGTGAGAGGCAGGAGCGTGGCAAGCAGCCCGAGACGCGACCCCAGGATGCGACGCGCGCACGCCCAGATGGTGAGCATGCTGAGCGGGAGGAACACGGTGGCGCATATCTGCCCGGCAACGATGACGCTCCCAGTGAGCTTGCCGAGGACCATGAGGATAATGTGAAGTAACGGCGGGTAGAGATGCGGGCGGCCTATGGGTGCGTAATGCCACGCGTCCCAGCCGTTGATCCAGCCGGTCTGCACCATCCGCTTCGCGATGGCGAGATGGTACCAGGTATCGGACATCGACGGCTTCAGGTGCTCGAAGTTGGCCGCCATGAGGAGGAACACGACTGAGATGATGCCCAGCGCCCAGCGGTCGAAGCCGTCAAGCTGCCCCACTCGCAGGGAGCGTGGCTTTGCGGTTGAGGGGTCTTCCTCGACAGGGCGGAAGATGCCGGAGATCACGCTCATTGCGCCGGCAGCTCCGGCTCCGGCGGCGACGCGAACCGCAAGCGCAGGAGGCACCACGCGGCCCGGGCGCCGTCGGTGAGGTAGTTGAGCTTCTTCCCCTGGGCGCGAGTACGAGGATGGTAGCCCACCGGGACTTCCTCGATCCGCTCCCTGCCGCGAAGCAAAAGCGCCGTGACCTCCGCGCAGAACTCGAATCCGACGGAGCGTAGCGTCACGCGCTGGATGGCCTCCGTCCGGAAGACTTTGTACGCGGTGGAAACGTCGGTTAGCCGGGAGCGATACAACAGGTTGCACCACCGGGCAAGCCAGCGGTTGGCGACCCGCGTGCGCCACGGAATGCCGCGGCTCGCGTGCAGGAACCGAGACCCGTAGACCACGTTGGTCCTGCCGGAGATGATTGGCTCCAGCAACCGCGGGTACT
>JALGSS010000068.1 GCA_029821745.1 Candidatus Zipacnadia bacterium | reverse complement strand
AGAGCTGCGGTGACCACCCCGGAGGGACAGGCTTCCACCTTCAATGACCTGCTTCGCAATCCTGGGCCGCTGGGTCCGCAGGAACCTACCGTGCAAGCACTGTGGGCGCAGTGCAGCAGACAGCAGGGCAAAGGAGGAACATACTGCATTTCGTCGCCACACAACGAGGCAGGCGCATATGTCACCTCGGTTCGCAACATCCTCTATGCGTATCCCGGCCTGGCACTTGCCGATCCCGATTTCGATGGAGTCTTCACGACCGTCCTGACCGACCGCTTACTTTTCGAGAACCGTGGGCAGCAAGCGGCCACGAAGAACCTGTCGCGCTTCGCCGGGAATCTGTCTGATGTCGGCCCTTGGACGCAGGCGGCGGTGGCCCAGCCCATAGCTGTGCCGCCCAAGAGCATCATCGCCGTCGGTCCAGGTGTCCAACCGACGGTGGGCATCACCCGACGCACCCTGACCGCAGCACCAGGAATCCCCCAGCAAAGCTCGCAGATACCACAGCGGCGCCTCGGCAATAGCCTCCTGCCGGAGGGCTTCAAGCTGGACGCCGAACATTTGGATGGCGCAAAGCCCGACAACGTCACCGCTGACGGGCTGCAACTGAATGGCTCGTTCGTCTCGCCGAAGGGACTACAGGCGAAGGACTGCTTCACCTCCGTTAGCTACCGGGCAGACGATGATCTATCACGGCCGGAGCTTCGCATTCGCTACCAGAACGAGCAGAGCTACTACTGCATCGCGTTCGACGTAACCAAGCATTGGACGTACCTGACCTGGGGTGTCGGCGCAGAGAGAAACATCTTGGCCCCCGGCTTCACGTACTGGTTTGGCAAGCACTGGTACAACCTCGCATTCTCGGCATCCGGCTCTGAACTGGCCTGGTACGTGAACGGAGTGAAGATGGGCGAAAGCCACCACAGCGCGATACAGGAAGGTGGCATCCAGTTCGGGGCTCTGGGCGGTCGCGTCACCTTCCGGGATCTTCAGGTGCAGGCATACGGGAGCGGGGATCGCGTACCATGACATGGACTTCTCGCAGCGAGCGGAGCACCGGCGGCTCATCATCTGCCGGGGCCAAATACTCGCCGAAGCACTCCAGCTTCTCCAGCGCGCGGTACGGCACGTTGTGGGGGTTGGCCCATTGTTCGCCATGGCTGGAGGGTACGGGATGCTCGAGGTCCGCGCAGACGCGCAGGTGGTCGGTCTGCAGGCCGTGCAGCTCGATGACATGCGGCGGGCCGTCCACGGCATGCTGAGGCGGCAGTTCGGTCTCAGCCACGCGCTGCCATGTCCTGGTCTCTCGGTCGAAGACATCCAGGACGGCGTGCGCCAGCGAGGCCCCGAGCTCCGGTGCCCAGCGGATAGGCAACGGGTGGATGAGCAGCCGGTCGAGCTGCACCGGCCGCCGGAATCGCAGGAGGCGCGCCGTGGCCAAGCCGGGGACGATCTGGCCGAACTCGTCTGTGTACTCAGTCCAGAGACCCATCCCGATGGGATGGAAAGCCAGCGCCTCTGCCATCGCTACACCTCGTCTACGGTATGCTTGAGAACGAGATTGCTCGCATCACGCGAGCGGGCCATCTGTTCTCCTCCTGCGCAGGGCAACCGGGCCTGTTTGGTGATCAGCCGATGCGGCTCATCTCATTGAGAGTGAACTCCGCAACCGCCCCTTCGGTGGCTTCCATGTAGTCCGCCAGATGAGGAGCATTCATGTGAACCTGCCAGAGTTCGCGAGATTCCCAGCTTTCGTAGAACAAGAAGTGGGCAGGGTTCTCGTTGTCCTGATGAAGATCGTACTGAATGCAGCCTTCTTCGGCCCGTGTGATCGATACTAGTTTTTCCAGTTCGCTTCTGACCAAATCGATTCTATCAGGACTGGCGTGAATGTTGGCAACGATGGTGAGTTCTGACATCTCAGGTCTCCTCGCTTGATCCATGACCTCAATCGCCACACGTGACACGGTGCCTTCAGTCACTCGGAATGGTCGCACTGGCTGATGCCGCCCAAGACGATCTTGCCGATTACCGTTCCGCTGGCCTGCGGTTCTCATGCGCCCTGCAGGTCTGCGACGCTGTTCAATAACACATGCTGCGTCACCTGCCCCCACGAACGCTACCGGCGCCTGTGTGGACCAATATTCGGGGTTCGGATCACGGGACTCAGACCAATCGCGATGGTCCAAGGTGGGCTTCACCGAGCCCTTGGGCACACGCGGGCCGATGAACTATGAGGAAGCCCTGAGCGTGGACCAGCAGGCCCTGCTATGGCTTTGGTCGAACTGATATTCATGGCGACGGGGCTTCTGGCGGCGTTGCTCATTGCTGCTGGGGGCGGTGGCGCCTTCGCGGCGACGATTGACGTCCCCGCTGACCAGCCCACGATCCAGGCGGCCATCACCGCCGCCGCAGCGTCGGGCGACACCATCCAGGTGGCCGCCGGGACCTACACGGAGAACCTGGTCTGATCCACCAAGAGCATTCAGCTCATCGGTGCCGGGGCGGGGGTGTGCACGGTGAACGGCGGTGCCGCGGCCTCGTGCCTCTCCATAAGCGAGGTGCCCAGCAGCGCGCGCGTGGAGGGCTTCACCTTTACCAACGGGAACGCGACAGACGGCGGCGGCATCCACTGCAGCAGCGCCTCCTCGTCGACAATCGCCGGCAACACCATCAGTGGGAACGAGGCGCCCCAGGGCGCCGGCATCGCCTGTAGCTCCTCGCCCTCATCCTCCATCACCAACATCACCAACAACACCATCAGCGGGAACGCGGCCACTGCAACAGGTGGCGGCATCTCTTGCCACGATTCCTCGCCCGCCATCACCAACACGATCGTCGCCTTCTCGGGCGGCCGGGGAGGCATCTACGTGGCCTCAGGCTCTCCCACCATCTCTTACTGCGACGTCTTTGGCAACACCGGCGGCAACAACGTCAACTTCACTCCGACCGAGGCAGGCAACATCAGCCAGGATCCGCTGTTCGCGGACGCCGCGAACGGCGACTTCCACCTCAAGTCCACCAGCGGGCGCTGGAACGGCACACGCTGGGTGCGCCATAGCGTCCAGAGCCCCTGCATCGACACCGGCGCCCCTGGCTCCGACTACTCGGGAGAGGCACCGCCCAACGGCGGCCGCGTGAACATGGGCTGCCGGGGCAGCACTAGCCAGGCCTCCATGACCGGGACCGGCTTGCCATCCGTCGCCTCCGTAGCCATCAGCCCCGACCCGGCGTACACTGGCGGGGACTTGATCACGGTGCCCTCTGGCTGGAGCGATCCGGACGGTGATCCTGAGGACTACGACTACCAGTGGGCGAAGCACGATGGCGGCGGGTGGGTGGACATCCCGGCCGGCGATGGACGTGTGCTGGCCGCGTCGAACTTCGTCCGGGGCGACTTGCTCCGTGTGACCTGCTGACCCAACGATGGCGCCGTGCAGGGCACTCCCGTCACCGACGAGATCACGATCCAGAACTCCCTGCCGGAAGAGCCGACGGTGACGATTGCTCCCGCCAATCCAGCCACTGGTGATTCACTCATAGCACGCGTGAGCAGCACCCCGGATGCCGACGGCGAGGACACCGTCACCATCGAGGGCAACGTCGCGCCGACTCAGCCGACCGTCACCATCAACCCCGCGCGACCGACCGACGAAGACAGCATCCGGGCGAAAGTGTCCGGTGCTACCGACGCCAACGGCGATCGGATCAGCTACACGTATGAGTGGTACGGGGACGGGACGCTTCAGCCGGGCCGCGTCTACGCCACGGTCGCCGCGCGGTGCGGACCATCGTGGCGGATCGTCAGATGAGGGACGGGATCCAGTCGCTGTCTTGGGACGGGCGCAACGCGGCAGCCTTGGCGGTACCGGCGGGAACATATCTGGTGCGGATCACGGCGAGCAACGCGTCGGGCGTCCGCTGCCAGGCGGTAGGCACGGTGCAACTGGCGCGATAAGTGCAGAGCCATGTCACGGAATACATCGGCCCCGCGACCACCGTGGGGCCGATGGCGTTCTGGTCGGCGCTAACCAACGCCACCCCGTAGGCGCCATGTTCCTGAGCGCACCGCGTGGCGACGCTCAGCGCTACGGTGATTCCCAGGGCCAGTAGCAGACCTTGATGGCCTGGCGCGATTCCAACAGCGCCGTGCCCTCATCGTAGCGCTCAAGAGGCAGGTTGTGGGTCACCAGCGGGGCGAGGTCGAGCTTGCCCTGCTCAATGAGGCCGACCGCGTATTCGGCGGCCTCGCGCGAATGGCCCTTATAACCGCACAGGCGCAGGCGTCCGTGGCGTGGCGCATACGTGTAGTCCTCGCGCTGCACGCCGAAGAGGGCGACGACATCCTCGGTCGCGTCCATCGTGAACTCGACGCTCTGCTTCGCGCCGACGCAGTCCACAGAAGTCTGCAGGCGAGGCTTGTCCGGGCGCAGGGGAATGTCGTCATCCAGATCGCTGGGGTCATGACAGGCATCGGCACCCAACTGGAGGGCGAGTTCGCGGCGCGCGGGAAGCGGGTCGAAACCGATGACCTCCGCGGCACCCTCAGCCCGAGCCATCTGGATGGCGATCAGCCCGGCCGGCCCGAGGCCGGTGGCCGCGAAGATGCGCCCCTGCAGCACGTCCATGTCCCGGAGCATGCGGAAGACCGTGGCCATGCACATGGCCATCTCGACAGGCGCGAGGGCCTGCGCGGGTAGGCACTCCGGCACCCGAATGGCGCTGACCGCCGGGACGATGTAGAACTGCGCGTAGGCCCCCTGGATATTTTCTGACTGGTCGCGCCAGGCGCTGACGCGGTCGCCCGGGCGAAGGTCCGTGACGCCCGCCCCAGCCGCCTCGATCGTCCCTGTGGCCTCATGGCCGCAACGGCCCAACGTGTACGGGTAACGGAACTGGTGTCCCAGAAACATCGGCTCGTTGTGCCAGCAATGCAGGTCCCACTGCACGCAGGTGCTGACCGCTTCGACGCGCATGAGCACCTGCCCCTCGTCCGGTGCAGGCACCGGCACGTCAAGGATCTCAAACTCACCAGGCGCAGTGATCTGCAGGCATTTCATTGTCTGGCCACTTCCTTTGAGGGGCGTCCGGTGTCAACGCTCCTGGCTACGGATGCCGCCGAAAAGTGACTCCAGCCGCGCCTTGCGCTCTGGATCAAGGTATGGCGGGTCGAGGACCTGCAGGTTCTCCTGCAGGCGCGCGGGCGAGCGCATGCCCACGCAGCAGGTGCTGACCTCGTGCGACAGGACGTAGCGCAAACCGGCTGCGGGGATGGAGTAGGGCTGCAGGAAGTCAAGCAGATTGGGCTCCGTCCAAGGCGGTTCGGCGGGCAGGTTGCCGGCCGCCACGTGGCGGCGGATGCACTCCAGCGCAGCCGGGACGCTGACCAGGCCGGAGTCCTTGGACGGCTGGTTGAGCGGCATCATCACGACCGCGCCGACGTCATGCTTTCGGCACAGCGGCAGGACGCTCTCGGCGGCGGTCTGCAGCAGGAAATTCAGCGTGAGCATGACGACATCGAAGGCGCCAGTGGGGACGGCGCGCTGCAGGACCTCGTGGGTGCCGTCCGCCTCGGAAAGCTCACTGATCCCGATGAAGCGGACCTTGCCCTGATCGCGCAGGCGCACCATGGCCTCATAGCAGCCGTCGGCCATGAAGCGGTCGAGGGTCTCCCGAGTGCGCATGCCGTGGCCGAGCAGGACGTCCAGATGATCGCGGCGCAGGCGCCGCAGGCTCTCCTCGGCCGAGGCCACGAGGGCCTCCGGGCTGCCCTCGTAGGTGGCGTCGGTCCTGTAGCTGTCGTAGGGACAGTACTTCGTCTCGACGAGGATCTCGTCATGCCCCTGCAGAGCGCGACCGAGGGCGAGTTCGGAATCGCCATACCCGGTCGCAGTGTCGATGAAGTTGATGCCCGCGTCCAGGATGGCGTGCACCAGCGCGGGGAAGTCATCCTGATCGTAGCCCCGCGCGGCGCCAAAGCCCAGTTCGGACACTCGCAGGTCCGTGCGGCCCAACCGACGGTAGAGCATGGCGTCCCCCTATCCCTGAATCTGTGCGATCAGCCTGAGATCCTCGTCCGTGAGCGGAGGGCAGTCGACCGCCCCGAGGTTCTCTTGCATGTGCGGCCACTTGCTCGTGCCGGCGATGACGGTCGTGACCCCGGTAAGCTGTAGGACATACTGGACGCAAAGCTGTGCCAGAGAGCGTTGCTCGCCGGTCAGCGCGCGCAGGGCGTCCGCCTTCGCCGCGAGGGCCTGCCTGGACTCGGCGCTCTGCCAACTGCGGCGGTCGTCATCGTTGAAGGTCGCGTCGGGCTTGAGCGTGCCGGGCAGGAAGCCCTGGCCGAACACGCCGCGGGCGACGATGCCGACGTTGTGCTCGACCGCAGCGGGCAGCAGGGCGTCCGTCGCGTCTGAGCCAATGATGTTGATGGACTGCTGCAGCACATCCACCACTCCGCGCTCGATCAACCCCACGCCCATCTCGTTGGAGCCAATCGACACGCCCACGAAGCGCGTCTTGCCCTGCGAGCGCATGGTCTCCATGGCCTCGAGGCACTCCCCTCGGGCGATGTCGTCCGCCGAGGGCCCGTGCAGGAGATACAGGTCCACGTGATCCATGCCCAGGCGGCGCAGGCTCTCGTCCATCTGCCACAGCAGCTTCTCTCTGCTGAAGTCGGTCCAGGCCTTGCCCTCGACGGCGCCGTGACCACCCTTGGTACAGACGATCCACTCGTCGCGGCAGCCGGCCAGCGCCCGACCGATGACCTCCTCGCTGTGCCCATCGCCGTAGATGGGGGCGGTGTCAATGAAGTTCACCCCTGCCTCGCGGCACCGGGCGATCAGGTCGAGGGATGCGTCGTCATTGGTACTGCCCCAACCGTGGGCGATCGTGCCGAGCCCGTCGAAGGTCAGCGTGACGGCTCCGCCGATCTCCCATGCGCCCAGGCTGACTGCGGAGACTTCGAGGTCGGTGCGGCCGAGAGTGCGGTATTGCATGCGTGCCTCCTGAACCGAGGTAATCCTTGTCGGACGGTGCCCTCACTTACAGACGACACCGATGCTCATGCGATACTCCGGGCGGCTGCTCTCGCCCCCGGCCTGATCACATTCGCGGTGGCAGTGTTCCACCTGTGCGGCAGACTTCCTGCCTGTGTCGCTGCATCGTTGGCGACGCGCGGCAGGTTGTCCTGCCCCCAAGAAAGTCGGCTCAGCAGGTCATACGTGTAGTGTGTCAGCCCGAGGTCGTCGTCTCGAACGCCGGCAACGTTGCTGGCCTGATCGTGGTAGAAAGTGTTGCGATGGGCCATCAATTCCCCTCCTCGTTGGTGATGCGGTTGAGTGCATCATACGACCAGTACGTCGTCCCCGTGCCGTCCTGCATCATGGTCCGATTCCCCGCCGCGTCGTAGTCTCAGCGCGCGTTCACCCGTCAGCCGGTCTCGTCTGTTTCAGTTGGCCCGTCGTAGCTCTCTGGGCGCCACTCGAAGTCTGGGACGCCCATACTCAAGGCTAGGATGACTCCAGCCATACCAATCGGGACAGGCCACACCATCCGCGACACGGGAGTCGCGAAGGCAACCGCAGTGGCCGCAAACCTCACGGTCGCCCACAGGTGACGGCGCTCACTTCGGGCCCGCCAGATGAAGAACCGCCACGCAGCGAGCACACCCCACCAACCTGAGGACGCCCACCAGCCGGGCACTGGCACGAGGTTGTCCCCTGCTACCACCTCGTAGAGACACCAGACGGCGGTTGCCGCGAGCAGCAACTCGCCGGCAATGAAGCGCCAAGCTGGCACAGGCGGTATTTCGCGCCTGCCGCCGACCATTATCGCGATGGCCGCAAACGCTGGCGTGATGGCGAACTGCCACGGCGGGGCGCTGGCCGCCTGAATCGTGGGCTGGTCAGCGGGGACGTTAATCGTTGCCGCCTGAACGCCGCCTGACGCCAGCGCCACTGCGAAGATCGCCGCTGTCATTACTCTCATCGCCGTCGCACGCTTCTGTCGTCGTATCGTCTCTCATCCTCGATAGTTGACCTGGTCCACCGATTGCTGCGTCGACTCACCACTCGGCGCCGTGCGACCTTGGCCTTCGTTGCACATAGTTGCCTGTTCACCTGAGTCCCCAGCACAGGTCCCCACTTACGTTCGTCACGCCTCACCCCAACGCGAAGAGGTGGTATGTCCCTTTTATCGGCACATAGTCCTCCCCCATGCTCTCTTTCTTATACTTATTCTTTCCACACGCATCAACACACCCATCGCACCCGTCCCCGGCAAGCGCCGGGCCATCCCTGGCTGTTCTGAGGCGGGAGCCCGTTCCCGGGCGCGTGGAGGGGAGCACGTGAGGGACGAGCTGCAGCAAGTGAACCACACAGGCCCACTTGGGAAAGCACGGCCATCTCCTGGTACGGCTGCATATGGCTTGTGTACCAGGCCTCTGGCTCACCGACATCTGAAGCGGCTCTTCGTTTGAGGGCGGCCTGGATTTCTGTCTGTGTGCCCGAGCGCACCACGCTGTCAGTCCTCCATTCCCCGCCACAGGAATGATGCAGATTCCCCGGCTCGAAACAGGATGAATCGGGGCGGCGCGGCGAATGCTGCCGCAGTGTTCCGCTGGCGTTGGCGCACATGCGGGGAGAGATGGCAGTGGCAGCGACGGGCACAGCCGCACCGCAGGTCTCCGCCATACGTTCGGTGCTGGGGATGTTCACCAACCCCAAAGCCGTCTTCCAGCAACACCTGATGCACGTCCCCGCCCCTGTCTGTCTGCTGGTCTCCTGTCTCGCATTCAGCCTCTTCTATCTGCAGACGGCCCTCGATGTCTCCCAGCGAGGCTGGCGCGGCGTCGCGTACATTATCGCCCTGACAGTGCTGGGCCTGGTTGTGGGCACGGTCACGGGCACTGTGTCCGGCGAGATGACCGAGTTCTATACCGACCCTTCAGATGCTCCTACGCCCGTCAGCGGTTCGTTTGGGGGTGGCGTATGTGCCGGCAAGATCATCGCGGATCGGGACTACCAAGACGGTACCTCTTTCCGGTTCACTGTGGATGTCGGCTCCGGGGCCGCCTCGGGGTCCACCACCGTCAGCGCCGAACCGGACACCGTCCAGCGCCAACATCCAGGCGTATCCCGTGGGCGTCAAGCCCGGCGAGCTGGTGACGCTCTCAGCGGACGTCACCGTGGCGGATGGGAAGGAACTCGGCAACGCGCTCGTAGTTTGGGAAGTTCTTCCCTATACCGGGAACTCCAACTCTCCCTCCTTCATCTGGGACGGCAAGCAAGTCGATGTCAAGCTCAAGGTCGTCTACGAGAACGTTGAGTACCACTTCACTAAGACCATCCCCGCCCACGGCCAGGCGCCACCAGTCGCCACGGGAGACACGACTGCTGATGGCGCGCAACCCGCAGGCCCCGTTCCGGGCATGGGCGGAGCGGGCAAGGTCCCCGCGCCGGACACAACCACCCAGGCCATTGCCGCCGTGGTACTCCCCGGACTGCTCGTGTACTGCCACCACCAACACGGTCAAGGGATTCAGGAAGTCCACGGGAGTCACTATCGAAGAGGCGGTGGTCGTGGACTCGGGCTCCAGCGCCGGGGGGCGTCCACGCGCGCCCCTGACCGACGCCGACCGAACCCACCAATTCACGTTCAACAAGAAAGAGCTGGGTGACTACGCGACCAAGCGTGGAATCAGCCCCTCCAACGCCCACAAAGAACTCTCGGAGATGGCCATGAAGCGGATCAATCAGGGAATGGCCGACAAGCTGGACGAGAGCGGATTGGCGCGCACCGACGTGGATCACACGTCCTACCATGGGATGGGCACGAGTTCAGGCAAGAGCGATGCCTACTCACGAGCCGCGGTCGAGCAAAGGACCGAGGCGAGCGCGCGGGCCACGTCCCACAAGCCGGACGGCAAGGGCGGTGTGACGTCGCGCAAGATTTCGCGCCGGGCCGCGGTCGATCACAACCAGATGACACAAGCGGAGTACTACGGCGGGGAAATGACCGACCCCAAAATGGACCTTCCCGCCAAGCAGCAGGTGGTCAACCAGCAGGTTGTCGCGGTGAAGAAGCCGGACTTGACCGTCCAGCAGGCCGCGAAGGCGGTCGGGCGCACGAACAGGCGGGTGACGCCACTGGGCGCACCCATGGATGACGACCTGGCGCAGTTGTCGAAGACCGTCATGGACAAGGCTGATGACACTCAGGCGATCAATGAAGCCTTGCGTGAACGCGGCATGACCCGCGAGGGCTTCCGACAGGCGGTGCGCGAGGCGGTCGGCGAATTCATAGACGGCGTGGCGAAATAGCCAGGAGGCAGCGAGATGTCCGACGAGACCACCGCAACCGAGCAGTATCCGTGGACCATACTGGACCTGCCGCTGACGAGCCTGGCGGCGCTGGGCAAGGCGCCGGACCTTGCCTGCGGCGGGCTGTCGCCGTTGGCGCGACTGGCAGCGCCGGAGGCACCAGCGGATGCTGCGGGCACGGCGGTGCTGCTGAACCTGTATGGTCTGGCCGACCAGCCGGTGCTGGCGATGACGCTGAGCGCGAGCCAATTCTGGGTGCTGGCCGCCATCTTCGACGCCTACCGTACGGCCCTGGGCATCCGGCGTCTGAGCAGGCTGGGCGGTACGCCGCTGGGCGTCATGGTCCCCGATGTCATCGAGGCCTGGAAGACCGGACTGGAGGCCCGCAACCCCGGCTGGGCGGTGTCGCTGTTCTCGCTGCTGGCGCCGGACGCGGTGCCGGAGGACTTCGGAGGGACGCTACGCCAGACGCTCGAGGAGATGGATGACGCCGACCTGCTGATGGTTCTGGAGGGCGACCTGTCGGCCGGGAAAGGCGCGACCATCGTCTTCAGCGAGGGTCTGGAACTGCTGGCGGCGGGCCTGTCGAGCCAGCTCTTCCTCTACGGCCTGACGGTGCAGCGCGTGCGCGCGCCCGGCGAGGTCGAGGTCACCGCGTTGGGCGGCTGGCGGACTCCGAGCACGCTTTGGCTGGTGGACCTAACGGGCATCGAGGACGATGAGGTGCAGCTGGTCATCGCCAACGACGAGCTGATGACCGAGATGCTTGATGAGCTGCTGGGTGGCGAGCCGGACGAGGGCTTCGCGATGGACACGCCCCACACTGCCGACGCACTGCGGGCCAAGCTGGCAGCGGCGCCCGTGTTGGCGCCGACCGTTGCGCGCTTCTGCCGACACTGCCGGGCTGAGACGGTGCCTGGCGCACGCTTCTGCGACGAGTGCGGTCGCGAACTGTAGCGGCACGCTGAGGAGGACCGCCATGTTCTGCAAGAAGTGCGGCGAGGACGTCCCTGACGATTCTCAGTTCTGCCCGTTCTGCGCTGAGGAGATCAAGCCTGCACAGACGCCCGAACCCACGCCACCACCGGCGGCCACGGTTCCTGCGCAGCCGCAATCGCCGGCCCCAGCGCCGCCACCGCCAGTCTACCAGGAGCCTGCCCCACCGCCACCGCAGCAGCCCGTGTACCAGCAGCCTGCCGCGCCGCCGCCTCAGTACGCGCCCGCCCCCGCCCCGGCGAAATCATCTGGCAGCGGCGCCCTCGTCGCGATCCTCGTGGTGGTCGGGTTGCTCGTCCTGCTGGTGTTAGGGGTGGGGGGCTACATGGTCATCAACAAGCTCGGGCCGAAACCTCCCGTTGAGACGGCCGCGGATGCGGGCGGCAACTCGGGTACTGAAATGCCTGCGGATGCGGGCGGTAGCGCGGCGACTGAGGCGGCCAACGAGGCCGCGGAGTGCCTGAACCACCTCAAGCAACTCGCCCTGGGGGCGCTGATGTACGCGCAGGACAATGGCGAGAAGCTGCCGCCCGACGCCTAGGTGGCCGCGATCTATCCATACATCAAGAACGCCTCCCCTGCGCTGCCCCTCGCGGCCGGATCTTGAAGTAGCCTACGCGATGAACTGGGCGCTGCTCGGGGCTGCGTTGTCTGACATTGCGTCGCCGGCTGAGACCATCCTGTTCTACGAGACGGACACGGTCGAGGACAACCCGGCCGGCGGAATGGACTATCTGCCTGAGGGCGGCATCCACGACGGCGGGATCAATGTCACCTGGTCCACGGGCACGCCAAGTGGCTGCCCGTGGACCAGGTGACGTACGACATGCTCGGTGAGGTCTTGGTGAGTGAGACGCCGGGGGCTGGCGCCGATGGCTTCGTGGGCGCCCGGGAGTTCGTGGGTGAGCCCGGTCCATGGGGTGAGGGCGCACCGTTCAACCTGGAGCGCTCCGGCAATGCCCTTGTGGGCACAGCGGGCCTGCCCTATTACGAGGAGACGATCCGGCTGCAGTTCACCTTCAGCAACGGAGAACTTAAGGGCGAAAGCACCACGACCTACCCGGACGGCACGACCGAGGTCATGGCCCTGCGGATGCAGTTGGGTGTCAGCGGCAACCTGATTACGGTCACCTACCTGTGCGCCAACGGGGAATGGCTGATGAGAGTGGCCAAGCGCGCCTGAGCAGCCGGCGGGCAGTCTCGAGGTACTCATACTCCACTGCGGCGGCTGAGCGGATCTGCTCAGCCGCCGGTCGTTACTTCATTTGGTTCAGTTGGGCGACGCCGGAAGGTGGGTAACGCGGTACCGGGGCGGCTGCCGCTTCTGCGCGACATCGCTAACCGCGCTCCGTTCGGCATCAGCTCAGCCAGCCCCAGTGCTAGGGAGCCTCGGGACCCGTAACCCCGGGGCTGAAACGGACGCCACATCCGGGCTCCACCCAATGCCTACCTCAGATGGCCGCAGCCAGTTCCCGACACTCCTCACTGCCCATCCAGTTGCGGAGTTGGTCCAACTGGGGGAGCCATCAGATCGCCGAATGCCACGGACCGCCTCTCCTTCGAGGGGCGGTCTCTCTGCGTCCGCGTTGTGTGCTCACCAGGACCCTCGCCGCAGGTAAGTCCTCCCTTCCGCCCAGCCACTCGGCGCCATGAGGGCACCAACGGCACGGCCCCAACCCTCATCGCCAGTACCAGGAGACTTACCCTACGGGCTGAACTCTCTCACTGCAGGTGCCACCACGAGGGGGGCAACAGCAGCCAGCCCAAGTGCCGCATCAGTACCGGTAGCGTTTCTTAGGGTCAGGTCAGCGCCCCCTCGGGACGTCTCGCAGTCATGAGGGAGTCGCAGCGCGACTGGATTCCACCCGGACAGGCTCTCCCGGGGGAGGCTACTCCTCGAAGTAAGGTTTGAGCATGATGTAGTTGAGTGCGATCTCCGTTCCCTGCTCGGCTTCGGCGTCTGTGAACGTGACCGTGACCGCCGGGGCAACGGCACGGAACCGAATGTGGTGGAGATTGACCCGCGCCAGTCCGTCGTCCTCCTTCCGACCGGAGTTACGTCTGTCGACATAGACGTAGGACTTCTCGGGGATGACCTCCGCACCGGCGTCGAGGACCGCGTTCAGGCCGAGCTGCTTCGGGTCGATTTTGCCCGCGACCATATCGTTGTGGTCGGCGGTGACGAACTGGAGCGTGTATATCTTGCCCGGGATGAGGCCGGTGGCAGTCTGGGTGAGCGTATTCGGACGCTCCTCGCCGCGGGTGAAGACACAGAAGGTGTCGCCCGTTCCGCCCGGGGCACCCCAGCGCCTCTGACTGCCCTTTCCGTAGCCGGCGAAACTGTCGGCGCGGAGGCCGTCGGCCGGGTCCGCGGTCCAATGCTCGAGGCCATCGACGAAATCGCAGTTCCTGAGGTGCCCGGGCGAGTAGACGTAGCCGTAGGTCTTCGACAGCATCTCCGTGTTGCCCTCGACGCAGTAGTGGCGCAGCAGCCGGAACGACCACCGGTAGAGCTCCTCATCGTCGTAGTAGCTCCCCCAATACCCGGTCACGCCGAGATCCCGGAAGACGGGATGGGTGGCGACCAGGTTGAGCTGCATGTCGAGGTAGTATTTGAAGTCCACCTCCGGATTCACGTCCAGGGAGATGATGGGGATCTGGTTGAAGTTGCCGAATAGCATCCCCGTCCCCGCGGTGGCGTTCGGGAAGTATTCGTTTAACCGTTCCATCGTGTCGACGACGCGATCGCTGAGGTAGCTGACGGCGTCTTCCTCGCTGGGACGGCTGTGGCAGTAGGCCTCGAAGATGAGGCGGCCCCGCCCCCGTGATGCATTCAGTGCCGCGCTGATGAAGTCGTTGTGCATGCCGGGCAGCCCGGGCTTTCCGACAATCCATGTGTAGATCAGCCGGTTCTCGGTGTTCTCGAGGAGCCGCAGCGCCTCGGAGTAGGCTGCCAGGCTGGGGCGGCTGAAGAACTGCTCGTCAGCGGTGAACCCGTCGTACCAGGGCGCGGTCATGCCGGGGCTTGCGGACATTCGTGCGACGAGGTCGGCGGCGTCTTTAGGGCTGGTCGTGCCGACGTTGGACAGCCACTTGAGCCCCATCCGGCGCAAGTCCGGTCGGTGCTCCTCGGGGACATTGCCGCCGTTGAGGGTGGTCACGGCGGGGAAAACGTGTTTGACGTGGAAGTCCCAGTCATACTTCCCGTTCTGCGGGACCTGGCTGTTGGCGCAGGCCGGGTAGTTGAATATCTCGGCGATGGACCGCACCACGATCCTCCCACCTGACACCGCGCCGCTGATGGCGAGGTCGTGGCTGCCCCGGGGCAGTTCCCGGAACGCTTCAAGACGATCGGTAGCAGCAGTTATGACGGTGTCGTCCGTCTCGAGGACGACGCTCAGTCCGGGGTCCACCGCCTGGGTCTCAACTTTGATGAAGACCCAGCCGTCCCGGGCGGTGCTGAACACGAATCTCTGCGACTCGGCCGTGGCCTGCAACGGCTGTGCCAGCACCTCTACCGCCAGGTTGTTCAGCCGTCGGTGCGCCGAGACGTCCACCTCGGCGATCTCCGTCAAGGTGATGACGTGCGTGACATCCAGCAGCTTCTCTTCCGTGGCACGATCGACGATGGCGACATCAAGGTCGTGGTCGCCCGCGTCGAACCCGGACAGATCCACGCTGTTCAGTTCCGGCGTGAGGGGATAGGTGCGGACCGTCGCACCGTCGATGGTGTAGACGCAGTCATACTCAGTGTGGGGGCGATCCATATTACCGAAGAAGTGGAAGGTCATTCTGGGTTTGGCCAGGGGGATCTTGTTCAGCAATGGCTCCCAGGGGACGAGCCGCGGTCGCTGCTGCTCGACCAGGACCGGCGAGACTGAACTCCCGGCCAGCGCGGCCTCGCTGATGGCTTCCAGCTTGACCTGGGCGAACTGGATCTCGCCGACATAGTTGATGGCGAAAACGGCTATCCCGTAGACGCCGTTCTCGCTCTCCTGCAGCTCGAAGGTCTGCTCCATGTACTGCCAGCCGTCGGTGTTCTCCGGGCACGACCTGATTCCGTTCTCTTTGTGCCAGCCGTTGTTGTGGACGATGACACCGCAATGACTGCTACTGAAGTCCCGGGTCTTGACGTAGGCGCTTATCTTGTATGTCTCATCGGCGATGATCTGCTGGTCGTGCTGGCGGCAAGTGGACCTGGCTCCCTCCAGCCCCTCGGGGTTGCTGAAGACGACGGCACCGGTATCTCCCGGCCCGCCCGTCGGGTCGTAGCCGGTGTGGTCCCCGCCCTTCTGCCAGAAAATAGGGAAGCCAAGTTGCTCGGTCTCGAATGCGCCGTTGATGAGGAGGTTCTCACCGGGCTCCACCTCTGCAACTACGACGCTTGCACAAAGCAACAGAATCGCCGGGACAAATCTCTTCAGCATGTCTCTCTCCTCTTGTGCGATCATGAGCCGGTGCAGACCTGTTCTTCCCAGAAACCCGAGTTACCTGAATTTCCGGGTGGAATGCCCCTCAGAGACGGTCCATAGGCTATCTTAGTCTCTGAGGCATCTGAGCACAATAGGGAGGCAGTGAAACGGGAGTAGATTGCACACGCCGGAGCACAGGAGCATAGCCATGCTACGCAGCCATTGTGGCTAGTTGGGTATCTTGGTGTTGCTCTGCCCAAGCCAGGAGGGTGTTGGGTCTGGGAGAGTCAGGAGAGAACGGCGCTACATAGAAGCCGCGAGTTCCCGACACTCCTCACTGCCCATCCAGTTGCGAAGTTCGTCCAACTGGGGGAGCCAACGAAATCCCGATCCGTAGTATCCTCTGCGGTCTCGATACATCCCTCAGATGGTGGTTTTGCACGACCCGGTGGCGGTGACTCGCGACCCCCGGTCGTCCCGGGCTGCTCCTCATCTGAGGGATCAGAGGTCTGCCGGTGTAGTCTCCTCTGCAGCCCAAGCTCCCCGCGAACCACGCCTCTTCCCGGAGTCTGGGCACCAATGGGATCGGTGGTGCGCTCCGCCGCCGGCGGGAAGATGCCTGCTTCACAGGCTGAACTCTCTCACTGCAGGTGCTATCAAGACGGGGGCAAGACCACGCCGGCAACTCCCATGGTCGTCGGCCATGGGGTTCTCACTCCTGCTCTCCCAGAGGATGCTCTCTGTCTTCGAGCGGGAAACTGGCCATGCCCCTGGACAGATGCGCCGCGTAGATTCCATAGATCATTTCCAGCGCGAGCCGAGCGTTGCCGGCGTTGGACAGGGCCTGTCGGTCCTCCTCGATGGCGCAGATCAGATCCCACGCAGCGAAGCGGTTCGCTTCGAGGAAGTACCTCGCTGCCGGGATGTCCTTCTGGCCGCACAGGGAGTAGTCCAGGGGCGCTGCATCGGGGATCACGCGATCTTCGGCCAATGGCACGTCTTCGAAAGAGCAGCCGTATTCGAGGGGACCGGGACCTCGGCTGATCCGGAGCGTCCGTGTCGCGGCGTCATCAAAGCGCATTGACAGGGCACCCTCGGTCCCGATCACAGTGATCCCCATGTGTGTCATTGCGGTGGTCCCGTCAAAGAGGCCGCGTCTGCTCTCGAAGATCCCGCGCACATCGCCGGGGAACCGGAAGCAGGCGAAGACCTCATCCCCGGCCGCCGGGCCAATCGGCTCTACGGTCCGGGCCCTGTCGGTCCTGACGATGGGACGGCCGTCAGAGGTGACATCCGCATAGACGTTTTCGGGCTCGCCGAAGAAGAACGTTTGCAGGTCAAGAATATGGGTTCCAAGGACGATCAGGTCCTCACCGCCGCCGCGGTGGTCGCACTTGCCTCTGCCGTACACCGTCAATGGCCGCCCGATCTCTCCGGCCTCCAGCATCGTCTTCATGGTCCGGAACTCCTGCGCGTACCTGCCCGGATGGGCCATGCAGATCCGGACTCGCTGCTGCTCCGCGAGTTCGACGACGCGATCGGCCTCCCGCAGACTCGCGCTGAGCGGCTTCTCGCAGTAGATATGACAGCCCGCTTCCGCAGCGACCTCGATCTGCCCGAGGTGGTCGTAAGGATGCCGAGAGCACAGGACTACGATGTCGAGGGCCTCGTTGGCGAGCATGGCAGACAGACTTGCGTAGTGGCGCCTCGCACCGGTCCACGCCATCTTCTGCTGAAGGTCCTCAATGCTGGGATCGACATGAGCAACGACATCCACGTTCGGGAGGCCGCGGAAGGCCGTATGCAGGCCGTGGAGGCCCAGCATCGGCTTCGAGGTGTCCTTGACGATCCCCACTCTCCAAGGTCTGGTCATCCCTGCATGCCCCCGATGCTGCGCCCGCCGTCAATGACGTAGTTGGCGCCGGTGATGAACGAGGCTTCGTCTGAACACAGATACAGGATCAGGTTCGCGATCTCCTCTGTCTCGGCGGCTCTTCCGAGGCGCGTCGACATCTTCGCCATCGCCGGCCGCGTCAGCACCGGACCGGGAGAGACGCAGCAGGCCCTGACGCCATGCGGCGCGCCGATGATCGCAGTCGACTTAGTCAGCCCCACCATGCCACTTTTAGCGGCGGAGTAGTCCGGTGACCTGCACCCGGTCACGCCGTCAACGGACCCCATGTTGATGACCACCCCGCGCTCCTGCCGGATCATCTGCCCGAGCACGGCGTGGCAGAAATACACGGCGCCCTTGAGGTTCACATCGAGACCCCAGTCAATGACCTCGATGTCGAGTTCATGGAATGGCTCGGAGCGCCCGAACACACGTGCCGCGTTGCCGCCGGCGCAGTTGAGCAGGACGTCAACACGTCCATGCCTCTGCACCGCAAGCGCAACCGCCGCCTGCACCTGATCGTAGCAGCGCACGTCAACCGCGACCCCGACAGCATCGGCTCCCTGCGCGCTGATCCCCTCGGCAGCGTCGGTCACGGCCTCTTCGTCGACATCGGTGAGCACGACATGGGCGCCGTTCTGGGCGAATAGCTGTGCTGTCAGAAGGCCGATGCCAGAAGCCGCCCCGGACACGATTGCGACACGATCTGTGAACTTCATACTGCTCTCCTTACCTGAGTGGGCCGAGCCCGCGCCCGCCCTCAACGAGATAACTCACATCTCTGGCATATCCGGCTTCGGGACCGTCAGCACGACCTTCCCGAGGTTCTCGCGGTTCTGGAGAATGGCATGGGCCTCCTCGGCCTGGGTGATCGGCAGCGTCGCGTAGACGACCGGCTTGACCGTGCCCGAGGAGAACGCTTCCCAGAGCAGTCTCTCGATACCACCGAGGATCTCGGCCTTCATCTCCGGCGTACGGCTTCTGAGCGTGCTGCCGATGAGCCGGAGGCCTCGCCTGAAGAACAGGTTCGCGTCCAGCTCCGTCTTCGCGCCGCCCAAGGTGGCGATCACGATCCAGCGCCCGCCGGGCGCCATCTTTTCGATGCAGCGCCCGAGGTCCGGGCCGGCGATGCAATCGAGAGCGATATCGACCGGATGCTCGTCCATGGCGGCGCCGAGGTCTCCGGTCATTCGGTTGATGACGACGTCGGCGCCAAGTTCGCGGACGAAGTCGGCCTTCTCGTCGGTGCTGACCGTCGTCATCACCATGCCCCCGAGCGACTTCACCAACTGGATCGCGGCCGTTCCGAGGCCGCTCGCCCCCGCCTGAATGAGGACGGTGTCCCCTGCCTCCATGCCCCCCTCGATGCACAGGTTCACATACGAGGTGGCGAATGCCTCCGGGATTGCCGCGGCCTCAACCATGGGCAAGCCTTCGGGAACCGGCAACGCCATATCCGCCGGCACGGCGACCCGCTCGGCGTATCCGCCGCCGCCAAGGAGCGCACAGACCGTGTCACCTGCCTGCCAGCGGCTCTGCTCCGGGGCGTGGCTGACAACGCCCGCCACCTCCAGGCCCATCCACTCGGGCCAACCAGGCGGCGGCGGGTAGTCCCCGGCACGCTGCATCAAGTCAGCGCGGTTTAGTGCCGCGGCATGCACGTCAACGAGGATCTCGTTGGCCCCCGGGACGGGGTCGGGGACTTCGCGCCAGACAAGCGATCGTTCTTCGTCTACCAGGATTGCGTGCATTATCTTCTCCAGTCTGTGTACCCGGCGGCAGCGAGAAGTGTCTCCTGCACCAGTAGATCGTGCTCGTAGGTGTATGGGTTATCGATCTCACCCTTGATGACGCGGGCAAGCTCGATGAGTTGATCGCCGTAGCGGCCGTCCATGGTGCCCACGTCGACGGTGTGGGTCCCGGCTGCGTACTCCGGGTTGTCCTCGAGGAGGGTTAATCGCACGTGCAGCGGTTCGAGCCGGTGGTTGCCTGACGGGCGTTCCAGCGGACAGATCTCAGCAGTCCCTTTGGTCCCGCACACGATCAGCCGGCGGTGCTTCATGCCGTCCGCCTCGACCACTGAGGAACGGATGGTCGCCGTCGCCCGAGGGTACTCCAGCACCGCCAGCCCGTTGTCGCTCAGTCCGTCGTCGCGGGTCGCCTTCTGGAATGAGACCACGTTCTCCGGCCGCCCGAGTATCGCTATCACAAGGTCGATCAGGTGGCTGCCGAAGTTGTACATCGCCCCCCCCGGGAACCTGGCCAGGAACTGGCGATACGGGTCCTCGTCACAACGGCTCATGACCGCGTGGACCTCGAAGATCTCGCCCAGCCAGCCCTCACGCAGCGCCCGGAAACACAGCTTGATTGCCGGGTTGGTCCGGTACATGTAGCCCATCTGGAGGGCCAGTCCTCGGGACTCGCAGCCGTCAAGCAGTTGTCTGAATGGCTCCAGCGCCTCGCCGCCGGGCTTGTCGAGGTGAATGTGCAGCCCGCGCTCCATGCAGCGGGTGGCTGTGGACACGAGTTCGGGCATGTTCGTCTCCACCGCGACGGCCTGCAGGCCCGGCGTGTCCAGGAGTTGCTCCTCCGTCATCCGCTCCAGTCCCTCAAAGGCCCCGGGCGAGTACCAGTCGGGGTCCTCTTCCTCGACAACGCCGACGACCTCGTACAGCTCCGGGAGCTCGCGGAGCGCCGCTATGATCCCCGAAGCGTGTTCGTGCCCGATGCCTATCTGTCCGATTTTGATCCTGTTCATCGTACCTTCTCCCAGTCAAGCACGATGCCCAGCGGCGGGTGCTTGTCTTCGGCGAGACGCGTGTAGATCTCCGGAGCGCGTTCAGGCGAAACGACCTCGGAGATGATCGGCCCGACCTTGAGCCTCCGGGCCGCGATGAACGCCAACAGCGTGCGGTGATCGTCGCGGGCAGTCCAGTAGCCGGGGTGTGAGTCCACCTCAGGCCGCACGAAGGTGTGGGCCCCGATCAGGGCCACATAGGTCAACGCGTCCTGCAACGCCGCCCCAACGCCGGTCACTTCCACGATTGCGTCGGCGCCCCTGCCGTAGGTGAGTTCCTTGATCTTGTCGGGAAGATGCTCCTCTTCCGGCGAGAACGCATGGTCGGCTCCCAGGGACAGGGCGAGATCCCGGCGCTTCTCGTCGTAGTCTGAGACGATCACCGGGATCGCCCCGTCGATCGCCGCGAACTGGGTAGCGAAGACGCCGAGAATTCCGAGGCCGATCACCATCGCCGATTCGCCGAGTTGGAGCTTGAGCTTGCGGACGCCCTGGAGCCCCATCGCGCCAATCACGACGAAGGCCGCGTCGAGCGACTCGATCCGGTCGTCGTTGACTATGGTCAGATCGGTCGCCTTCTGGATGACGTGGGAACGGTGGCCGGAGGAGTCTGCCAGCGTGCGGTCGCCAACCCTCGTGTTCTCGACCCCGTCGCCGATGGTGATCACACGCCCGACGCCACTGTAGCCGGGGTGATAAGGGAATCCCCCCGAGGTATTCGGCAGGTTCATCAGGTTAGCCCGCTCCGTGCCGGCGCTGATGACGGTGTAGTCATTTTCCAGGAGGACCTCGCCAGCCGCAGGGCGCGGTACCTCGAAGGGCTTGAGCACGGCCTTGCCAACCGATTCGAAGACGACGTAGCGTCCTGTCATGGCGATTTCTTCTTCCTCAGTCCATCGATAACGCTTCAGCTCCGCCGGCGGCCCGATCCTCCGTCGCCAACAGACCTCGCCGGTCACCCGTCCAGCGTGAACAGGGCATCCGTCACGCCGGATATCCCTTCCATTTCACTGTCGAGGGTGCGCCCACATCGTGACATGGTCGTGGTTCGCGGCGCCACTGAAAAGCACCTTGTTAGTGATGGCAACGAGGCCCCGTCTGCTCTCTCTTCTGTCGTGCTCTCTGCAGCACAGGGCATCTGGGCCACCTGGTTGTGGGATCTTGGTGCGATGTCAGTCACGGAAGGAGTGCCCACCAGTTGCTTGAGCCGGCCGCTCTCATCCTATAACTGGCGGAAGCGGCGGATCTCCGAAATACCGAGCTCGCCGTAGCGCTTCTTCCAGCTATAGAACGTGGCCTATGCCACGTCCATCCCGCGGCAGAGCTCAGTGACCGGTGTGCCCGCCTCCATCTGCTGCCGGGCGAACACAATCTGCGGCTCGGTGTAGCGCTTGCGTTTTGTCGACATCAGTCCTCCTGGATACACTATGCGCCTTACATTTGCTCTCATTCCAGGTGGACCAGGGAACGGGGTCTGGACCAACATCTGGACGCACTGGGGATGAGGCGAAATGAGAAGCGGGTGGCATGGCGCTGATGTCACGTCAGGCGCGTGGGGGACGTGAGCGAGGGAAGAGATCAGCCTGCTTCGGGAGATAGGCCCGCAGAGCTCCCTCTGGATAGTCTCACCGACACCACCGTCCCTGTCAGTCCAATGCGAGACACCTCCGGCCCCCGGCCAAGCTGCCTCAGATGGCTCTCGCCAACTCCCGGTACTCCTCACTGCCCATCCAGTTGCGGAGTTGGCCCAACTGGGGGAGCCTCTGATTTCGCGAATACGTCAGGCCGCCCCTCGATCGAGGGGCGACCCGTTTGCTTGGGCGTGGGGCGGGGCACCCCGGTCAGCGCTGCAGGTTGAGCGGTGCCAGCGCCGAGCTGGACGCGCCGCTGGTCGCGTTGGTGTTGATGCGCACCAGGTAGGTCCCTGAGGGCACCTTCAGCCCGCTGTCGCTGCAGGCGTTCCAGGCCAGTGAGTTCACTCCGGCTGAGACCTCCGGTTGGTCACCACATGGCGCACACAGCGCCCGGCGATGTTGAGCGCCGCCATCGCGCGCTTAACCTTGGACGTCAGGCTCTGCTCGAGTTGGTCCCCGCCCTTCCCCGACCGCGCCACTTCGGGGAGTCAGGGCACCAATGGAATGTGAAGAATGCCCCGTCGCCAATAGCAGGATATCTGTCTCACAGGCTGAAATATATTGCTGACGGTGGCATGAAGACGGGGGCAAGACCGGCAGGTCAAGGGAAGTACGGATGACCCGTGGTTAGGAGGCCGTCAATGGGTATGGGTAGCGTCAGTCGTCTGCATGTCAGCACACCCGCCATGCTCGCGTTGGCCTCCATCGCCCTCTTGCCCTCCACCGGTTGGGGGGAGTTCGCCTGTAACGCAATGGTCCTGGCTGAGCCGGAGGGGCTCACGTTTGAGCGGAACCTGGATGGCCCGTTCGAGCACGGCTGATGGATCAGCCAACGCCCGGGCGCCCAGCTCCATATCGGCAATCCTGGCTAGGAGGATGGGAGCAATGCGCGCAGGTACTGAGAAACTGCAAACCGACGCTCTTGGCTGCGGGGCCAGCATCGGGGTTGCTGCTGCAGCGGCCTTTCTGTTCGCAGCATTGGGCATTCTGCTTTGTCAGATCACCGAACTAATGGGGGTGCACCCAACGAGCAGTTTGGCGGTGAGTGTGGCTGCCGCCGGTGCGGTTTCGGGTCTGCTGCTCGGGCATTGGCGCCTGCGCGGGTCATGGCTTGTTGCTCCTGCGTTCTTGCTTGTCATCATCCTGGCACCCGTTCCCCCCATCGTCCTTCTCGCGGGGTTGGGGGATTCCGTGCCCCCCGTAGGCTTCATCATCGGGTCGGCTGCCGCGATCGTGCTGGGGCTTGTAGCGATCTCCGTTGCAGCGAGGGGGCGGGGCAGGAGACTGGCACTGGCGCGGGCTCTGGGCGCGTTGACGCTGATGGGCGCCCTGGTGCTGGCTGGATCAGGGGTACGCAGTCGCCAGCAGTTCGCGAGGATAAATGATGATGTACTGCCCGCTATCGAGGACCTCGTCGCTCGCGATGTGCTGGTCAGTACCGGCCCGGTATACTGGACCCCTCCGAGATACGTGACGTTGGGGAACGGCGTCCCTTTTGTTTCCTGCACCGGCCAGATGAATGCCCCCCGTGTCTTCCTCCACATCAACAATACGACCTCGCGACGCATCCGCGGCCCGGCCGGAAGCGCTGAAGGACTGCGGGTGAACGGCCTGCGTCTCGACGTGCCCCAGCCACGCGACCTCATAGGTGATGAAAGGCAGGACCCCGAAACCGTCAAGCGCTTGCTGCGCCTAATGGGCCTTCGGCCTGAACTGGTTGACAGCTACCGGGAAGGCAGGACCACCTATCACGGCGTTACCTACAAATTCGAGTTCAACGTCTACAGCGGCTCCGACATAACGGTCGTGCATTGCAGCGGCGTCCGCACCACAGCGCCGTAAGCGGCGCTAGGCCCCCACTTGAATTTGGGGCCCCGGTGCCTACCGGGAGGGTCTTAGCGCGTCGGTCGCGCGGGGAGACAGGCGAGGCGGCGGGGGGGCAATCGGCGAGAGCCTACCCCGATTGGGCCCTCTCGTATTGGCCAAGCCATACCTCGACTTTCAGCCAGGTAGTCAGAAGCTCCTTAAGCGCTTTTGGCTATATCGGGTGGGTGACCTGGTGGGCTCGCGCAATGCCTCCTCTTCTGAGTGTCCTATCCGCGCCTTGCCGTGCGCGACCTGACCCTGTCCCTATCGAGAACTCCATCTGACCGCTGACGCATCTTGAGGTCGAGGCGAACGCTCTCGTTCGACCGACGAACTGGGGGCTGCGGTTCCGCTGCGAGGTCCGGAGACAGTCATTGGGATGGTCAGTGCGGCCTGGGAGAGGGGACTTCAATATGCAGGCATCAGGATCAGGTTGAGGTGGTGCCATCCACACCGGGGCGTCCGCGGGCTTCGGTGTGTTCAGGCAGCTCTTCGTCCATAGTGATGGTGCAACCCGCTGACTTCAGGTGGCTGGGTGCCTTCCCCACAGCCCAGCACAGCGTCCAGGAGGCGTTTCACCTGTCCCAGGAACGCCAAGCACACCACCATCACGGCAATCGCCATTCTCATCAGCTCATCCGCGCTCAGAGTCCGTGAATCGACCCGTTCTCTGACTCAGATAGTGGTTCTCCACGACCTTGGGGTGGGGAGCCTCTGATTTCGCGAATACGCCAGGCCGACCCTCAATGGCGAAGGACAGGGCCTGAAGCCGTGTTGTTCGGCGTCTATTCCACGCCGGTGAGCGGCTTGATCACCAGGCCGCTAGGATCGGACAGGCGGGCCAGAAAGGCCCACCCAAAACTCCGGGATGAGACGGCGAGAACCAGTTCATTTCTGCCCTTCTCCAGAGCCAGTTCCACGCGGTGCTCGTCCGGATTCACACGCCATGCCGGCCCGTTCCCGAGGTCATCTCCTGCATAGCGGCTTTGGCCGTTGAGGAAGACGACCACCCCTTCCGCCGAATCGAAAAGGAGCTGCCTTCGCTGCCCTTCATTCGCATGAAGAACCATCCCGGCCAGCACCGTCGCATTGCCCGCTGGCCGATCAAGAACCAGCCGATTCAGATTGACCAGGCCCCACTCGTCCTCCGGCTGGACCTCGCCCCAATCCGCGTAATCTGCTTCCTCCATGCGGCGCCGGATATCGTCCGCGCGTTGTGTCGAGTCGCCGGGGATCAGAAAGGGCTCGGACACGCGCCACTGGGTTATCGCGCCGGGGGCTAACGTGAAGGCCTGTCGCGGTGCACCTTGCGTTGGCGCCGGCTGCGTTGCCGGTGAGTCGTCGCTAGGGCGGATGGCAATGTCCGCGAAGTATGCGCCTGTTGGGGTGCCCCAAAGCCCCACCGCTCCCGCGGATGATCCGCTCATGAGGTCTCGGACAACGAGTTGCGGCTCCGGTGCGTCATCCACGAACACGCGCGCCTGGCTGCCTACGACCTCTATCTTGACGTGAAACCAATCTCCGTCGGGTGGCAGTGCCACGTTGCCTTCGTACAGAGGACCATGGTAGGTCTGCCAGTTCGAGTAGCCGTTGAAGTGCGGGTCATACTGGATCGCATGGGGCGTTTCTGACGCGTGCGGGCGGAAGTAGATACGCTCGTACCTCTTCCCGCCCGACTCAATCCTGAAATCCACCCCAAGGAATGCTTCGCCTTGCAGAGACAGCGCCATGTCCATCTCTATGGTTCCACTCTCGAATTCGAGCTCCTTCAGCACAGGGCTGGCCTGCCTCGAGACTGCCAGGCAGGCCTTTCCTCTGTATGTCTCCACTGTGGCGGGCTGATCCTTGACAGCCCATTTGCCGGAGCCAACGCCACCATATTGCTGGGCCTCTTGTGCACAGGAACACGCGGCAGCCAATATCCCGACGAGAGTCTTCAGCAATCCGTGCTTGAGAACCAGGCTTCGTCGCCAATCGTCACTCGCCATTTCGCCTCTCCTGGTACTGAAGCGGGATTCCCCACACGGAACTGGGCGCCCCGGCACGCCAGACCATCGGTTCCGTCTGTACCCCCCGTAGGATCAGGGCCATTGACTCACAGTATAGCCACGGCGTATAAACGCCAATCAGGAGTGGTATGCATGGACGATCATATAGTTGACGTTGGCGATCAAGATCCGCACGACCTCACTCAGATCGCATCGCTATTGGTGAGGCTGCGCGCGCCGGGTGAGCCGCGGGACGATGAACGAGGCACAGGAGTCCCGGCGCCAGGCCTGCCGGGAGACATCCACGTGCGTGGCTGGCCGGGGCCGGTCGTGACCGAGCCCGCATCCCACAACCGTGCCCAACTGAATGTCTGCGTTCGCGGCGCCTTCACCATGACGCTCAGGGACCGACTGCTTGGTCTCGAACCGGGGGACGCGGTCTTGGTCCCGTCACTTGAGTACCATCACTACGGGAGATTCGCGGATGCTGGAGGAGGAGTTCTCTGGGGGGCGATCTACTTCGATGGCTTCAGTGAGGACCTCCCTCCCCGCCTGAACGGCAGCGTCTCCCGTCTATCGTCGGAAGCGTGGACTCGCCTGGGGCGCTTCCTTTCAGCCATCGTCGGGACGTCGTCTGACGGGAGCCGTCGAGTGTGCGAGGCAGCCCACTGGCTCGCACTACTGCTCCTGGAACTCGACCACCACATTGTCCCTGACGACAACCGCAGATCTTCTGAACTCCCGCGCGTCTCACCAACTGTCCACGATGCCATTCGGTACATCCACACGAATCTCCACAGACCCATGACACTGAGCCAAGTTGCCGTGGCGGTCCACATCTCCGAAAGCCACTTGCGCCGGGTTGCCAAGGAGGCGCTTGGGATCGGACTCGGCGAGTTCATTCGCCGTAGCCGGATCAGCCGGGCTACGGCCATGCTCCAATCGTCGGCCGACCGGGTGTCCGAGATCGGCAAGGCGTGTGGGTTCTCTTCACCATCTGCATTCAGCCGTGCCTTCCGCGACGCCATCGACCTCTCCCCCGCAGCCCACCGCCGCCAGCAGAGACTTCATGGCGACTGAGTACCGGATCGATTGACAGAAGTGACCAAGGCGACTTGTCCCTCCGAGAAACTCCTGACCTGCCCCCACGAACGCTGCCGGTGCTTGTGCGGTCCGTTGGCGGTCCCGGAGCCCAGGCCTGCCGCGCCTCCGGCGGCGGGGCGGACGCTGTAGTGCCCTGTCCCTCCCGGAAACCCCATCCGGACGCCGGACCTCCTTGGGGTTGGCGTAGGCGGCCCGGTCAGTGCGAGGCAATGCGTCCATTTCGGGCTGCGGCCGGGTCTCGGCGCGTGTTGTTAGGCAGGGGTAAGGACTGCTCGAGGACTTGGCTTCCTGTGTGCGGGCACGAGGGATAGGTCGAGACGAATACCATTCACACCAGGGCGTCAACGGTCTTCGGCGTCTTCAAGCAGCTCTTCGTTCGTGGTGGTGGTGCATCCCACCAACTTTGGGCACCCCGATGACGTCTCCGCAGCCAGGCACAGCGTCCAGGAGATGTTTCACCTGACCTACGAACGCCACCACCATCAGCGCCGCTGCCATTCCCATCAGCTCATCCGCACCTAGAGCCCTCGAGTTGAGCCATACCGTGAGGCCAGTAGTGGTTCTGTACGACCTTGGGGTGGGGAGCCAACGAAATCCCAATCCGTAGTACCCTCTGCGGTCTCGATACATCCCTCAGATGGTGGTTCTGTATGGCCCTGTAGTGGCAACCTGCAGTGCTTGGTCGGCCCGGACTGCTCCCCATCTGAGCGACCAGTAGTCTGCTTGCGTAGTCTCCTCGGCAGCCCAAGCTCCCCGCGGACCACGCCTCTTCCCGGAGTCAGAGCGTCAACGCCACGACAGCAACCACCCAACGACGACGGCAGGATATCTGCCTCACAGGCTGAACTCTCTCACTGCGGGTGGCACTACGACGGGGGGAAGGTCAGCAGTGGCAGGTTTAGCTTGACCGGCAGCGCTACTGATGGGGGCAGGTCAGGGAATGCACACGTATTCCATGTCACGGAGGAAGACGATGATCGGCAGCCGAGTACTGATTGGTGCCAGCGCCGGGCCCGGAGTCGAGGGTCTGCAGGTAGTGCAGAAGCTGAGGCTGGGCAATTGCGTGTTGTGCGACCTTCCCAATGACCTCGCAGAAGGCCTGGCCATGGCCCGCTTCTGCCGCGAGAAGCAAATCGTGCTGTTCTTGTCCGAACTGACATTCCGTGGCACCAAAGATATGTGGCGGCCAGGCAAGCAGCAACTGGCGCGGGAGCAGTGCCTTACGAGAGAGCAAATCAACGCAATCATCTGCGAGGCGGGAGAGTCCTACGGGGGGCGGATGACCATCGGCGAGGCCGGGGGCGTGCTGTACTGGCCCAAGCATTACCTGTTCAGGGAAGTCGCCTACAGCGCCTTGCCGCCCTGTGAGACCATGCTTGACGCCCGCCAGGCATACTTGGACTACCTGCGTGACTTCATCGAGTATGAACGCGAAAGCGTCAGCGATGGACCGCTACTGAACGTCGAATCCGGGCTGGTGTTCAAGTATCACGCCGAGGCCGGAATTGACGTGCTATGCCATGAGGCCCTGCCGGGGGACCCGCACCGCATGCAGGCGGCGATTAGGGGGGCTGCGAAAGCGTACCACAGGCCATGGGGAACACACATAGCCATGGGCTGGTATGGAGGGGTGACGGTTGACGAGCTGTGGATGAAACGGTGGAAGACCAGTCTATACCACTGCTACCTGACTGGTGCGGAGTTCATCTACCCCGAAAGCGGCCACCTGGCGCTGAGGGAGCACCAGACGCAGAAGCGCTACGAACTGCTCAGTGAGCAGATGCTCCGCTCGCGACAGATACTGCGTGAAGCCTACCAGTTCTCGCTCGTGCACACTCGCCCGCCGGGCGGGCCGAAGGTGCGGCTTGGCATCGTCTCAGGCTATGGTGACGGCGCTCCCGGGCTGTGGAATCCCTATGCCTGGGGCCAGTTCCATGACAGCAAATGGCTGGCAGGGCCGCCCGAGTGGGGTTGGGAACTGGTGGATGAGCTGCACCGCAAGGCGGAATGGAACACCTATACCGTCCAGGGCGAACACGACTGGTCGGGCAATCCACCGTACGGGCAGTACGACATTGTGCCCATCGAAGCGGACGAGGACACGCTGAAACAGTATGGCTGCCTGGTGTTTGTGGGCTGGAACACCATGACAGACGCCACCTACCACAAGTTGAAATCCTTCGTAGCCGGTGGAGGGCACCTGCTGATGTTCCTGCCTCAACTCCGTGAGGACGATGACCGTGGCGCTGAGCCGAGACTGTACCGGGGAGGGGACTTCAGCGACCTGTTCGGCCTGCGCATCACGGACGAAGAGGCCAGGGATGTGCGGGGCGTCAAGTTCCTGGAGCAGTCATCGCTGCCGGAGTATCGCCTGCCGGTGGCGGATGTGGACTGCGACCCCAGGTTCCTGGGCAACTTCACACCAGCACGGGTGGAGCTGACCACAGGGCGGGTGTTGGCCGGCTATGACGTGCTGTTCGGCGCAGACGCGGAGCAGATCGCGCTCCAACCGGTCCTGGTCGAAAACCGGCTGGGAGAGGGAGTGGCGATGCTGATGACGCTGCATGAGTATCCGGCGGATGAGGCGGTGCTGGGGTTGGCACGGGAGCTGCTGCGGGTGGTCTCAGCCGGTGAGCAGGGCCAGGTGCGCCTGCTCGGAAGCGACCGTGTGCGGTATGCGACCTATGAGAGGCCCGACGGCATACAGGTGCTGTACCTGCTGAACACCGACCCGGACTGCGGAGCACCGGTGAGGGTGTGGGTCGCGGTGCGGCTGAGCGGCCAGATCATGGTGCCTGCAAATGAGATGGTGGTAGTGTACGTCTTCGAGGACATCCTGGTGACGGCACAGGACAAATGCCTGGAGTTGGAGGCCTGGGAGGGCAGCGGCGCAGAGATGTCTCTGTCCTTCTTCACCGTGCGCCCCCAAGCGCTCGTAGTACACAACCTGGGAGAGCAAACGCAAACAGTGAGCGTTAACGGCGAGTCGGTAGTCGTCGTCGGCGGCGAACTGGTGAAAGTGATGCTGGAGCGGCGAGAGCAGCCAGGCAATCCGGGGTACGCCGACGACTTCCTGCACGAGCCTTCGCTGCATGCTGACATCGACCCGCGGACGCCCTACTAGTCGATGGAGTGTAGACGCGGCTTTGGACGTGCGGCAGTGTCCTGCCCCCCAAGAAGTCGGTCCAGATGTTATGTTAGTATTGGCGGCATCTGGACCTAATAGGGAGGCAGGATAATGGCGATCTGACGGCATGTTGTTGTTGGCACTGACCTGCCCCCACAAGTGATACCAGTTCCTATGTGGTACTTTGGCCTCTTGGTCTTGCCCCCGTCTTAGTGCCACCTGCAGTGAGAGAGTTCAGCCTGTGAGGCAGACTTCCTGCCGTCGTCGGTGGGTCGTTGATGCCGCGCCGTTGGTACCGTGCTCACC
>JALGSS010000887.1 GCA_029821745.1 Candidatus Zipacnadia bacterium | reverse complement strand
CAGGGTGGCCGTAGCGGAGGACAGGGCGGACGTGGTGGTGGTGCCCGCGGACGCGGTTCACGAGACTCGCGCAAAGAGCAGCAGGACGAGATGCTCGAGCGCGTTATTCGCATCGACCGGACGCGGAAGACGGTCAAGGGTGGCCGCATCTCGAGTTCGCGTGTATGCGCCGTTGTAGGCGACGGGCGTGGCAGCGTAGGGTTCGGCATGGGGAAGGCTCTGAGCGCGACGGACGGCATCGTGAAGGCCTTCGATCGTGCCCGCGGCTCCATGATGCGCATCCCGCTGGATGGCTACACGATCCCGCACGCGGTGCAGGCGCAGGTCGGCGGAGCGGTTATCCTGCTCAAGCCGGCATCTCGCGGCACCGGCATCATCGCGGGAGGCGCTGTTCGGCAGATCATCGAAGTCAGCGGCATCCGCGACATTCTCACCAAGTCCCTGGGCAGCGGCAATGTCATGAACCGGGCGAAGGCCTGCTTCAAGGCTCTGAATAGCTTGCGTGATCCGGCTGAGGTCGCCTCGCTTCGGGGTAAGGGCGTCCGGGAGATCATCGGACGGGACGTCTCCGACGCGTACCAGGCCGAGGACGAGGCCACCGCTGCGGCTGCCGCCGCAAAGGCGGCTGAGGCCGCCGAGAGGGCTGCTGAGCCTAAGGAATCGCCAGAACCCAAGGACGACTAGCAGCTAGCCGTTCTAACAGCTAGCCGCTATCGGTACAGCAAAAGGCGAGCGTCGAAATGGCGCTCGCCTTTTGGTGCCTGCGTTCCGGTGTTCAGCGGCGTCCGGTGAGGAGCAATGAGACCCCGGCGATGTAGCGGGGTTTTCGCGTGTCTGGGAGGCATCAGTCCTGGGACCCCTTCGACCCGTGCGATCCGTAGCCGGGAGGACAACACTACATCGTCCCGCAGCGTCCCGAGATGGCTTCATGCGCTTCGTGCGGGGTAGCCGTACTCGTAGGGTTGGAGAAAGGCAATCATGAGTTACGTCCGTCAAGTTCTGCAATAGTGAGCTCGTAGTCTACGGGTGACGGGGCGGCACTTCGCATGAAGCATGAGAGAGGGGCGCGAGATGGTCCGCGCCCCGGTCTGCTTGTCTGTGATACGCCTGTGCGCGACGGCATTCTAGTGGGAACTCACACTGGGTGCCGCCTGTGGCGTCTATTGGTCGTCGCTGGGGTCCGGCGTGAAGAGACACATCTGTAGGTTCTGTTTGGATATCCACTTTGTGTGACCATCGCAGTACGCGATATTCTGCCCCTCGTTGTGGGGATACTTGTCATGGACCGCACCAGGCCAACTGGTATCCCACCACGTGAAGGCTGGGATCAGGCAGAAGCAGTCGCACTCGAACAGCATCGCGGTACTTGCTGGGGCCTTGATTTTCGCTATCTTGATGTTGAACACGCCGTTGCTGCCGTCTGCGTAGTTGCTGCCGCCGCCCTGCCAACCATTGGAGCCGTAGCTTCCGCTGTGCAGTTGGCCCATGAACGTCGTTGAGTCACCATGCCCGTACTGGGTGTGGCAGGTGGTAAGGCCTGCATCACGCGAAGGGCAGACCCAGATCTGCTCGTTTTTGATGTAGGGGCTGACGGTCTCGCGCCAGTTCTCTCCGCCGGTCGATCGAGATACCGGCATCCTCTCGTCGTAGTCCTGGACGTACATGAGAACCGCCAGGGCAATCTGCTTTTCATTGCTAAGACAACTGGTCTGACGAGCTTTCTCTCGCGCTCTCGCGAAGACCGGAAAGAGGATCGCCGCGAGAATCGCGATGATGGCAATTACTACCAGCAACTCGATGAGTGTGAAGCCACGCTTCAAGTGAGGCACCTTCTTTGGTAATAGATTGGATTCGTCTGAATGCATAGAACACAAGCAGACTTAACTTAATTGACACCTACGAATGCCTATGGTTCCCTATTTTGGTCTGACTTTTCCTTGACGACGCTCTGCTCGTCGAAGGTTGGGGCGACTACCCGGTTGACAACCGTGGTCGTGATGCAGGAAGCTAGCGCCACACTGGAAGGCCCAGAGCAACTCGAGGGTCCTCCGGACGCCCTGAGACCTGCAACGGAGGCTTCTGACGATGAGCCAAGACCACGAATTGCACCCTCGTCCTGACTTCAACCGTGGCGTCGAGGAGGGCGTCGACTGGCTCTCCCTGGACGGCCCGTGGCAGTTCTGCTTCGAAGAGACCGGTGAGGAGACCGTTGATGAGCCCCGCGGGGGCGAGTACCCGCGTGAGATCCGGGTGCCCTTCGCCTGGCAGAGCCACCTTGCATGGGGTACCGAGGCCCTCGCCGGCAACGACAACTGGTACAGCAAGGAAGCGCTGATGTACAGCAAGGAAGCGCTGATCCACCCGGAGAACGCCCACGCCGACCCGCGCAGCCACGGGAACCAGCCCCAGTATGAGGTGGGCTGGTACAGGCGCAGCTTCGAGCTTCCGGCCGGCTGGGACGGCAAGCGGCTGATCCTGCACATCGGCGCGGCGGACTGGCATGTTACGGTCTGGTGCAACGGTCGGCGCATGGGCAGCACCGACAGCGGGTACCTGCCGGTGGAGTTCGACCTGACCGAGGCGCTTGCTGATGGCGGGAACGAGCTAGTGATCCGCGTGTTCGACCCGATGGACCACGCGCAGAAGCCTGTCGGGAAGCAGTGGGACTGGTACACGCGCACGTCGGGCATCTGGCAGAGCGTGTGG
>JALGSS010000886.1 GCA_029821745.1 Candidatus Zipacnadia bacterium | reverse complement strand
AAGGAGAAGCACCCGCCGGTGTTTGAGTGACGCCGGCCTGCCGCGATCTACCATCATGAACCATTGCTGCGGACGTGTGCCTTCGTAGCCGCAGGTCTTCAGCCTGCGGGGTGTTGACGTTTGCCTTCCCCACGCGATGGGTGGCACTGGTTACCACGAAGTGGAACCAGTGTGTGGGAGTAACCCATCCAGCACACCGCCGATTAGGCCGGCAGTGTGCCACACTTCCATGGGACTTCGTGAACCACATACGTTGGCGACGGCGACGGCCGCAGGCTGAAGACCTGCGGCTACAACACCTTGCGGCGAGCGCCCCGCGCTATCTCAGAACTTCCCGTATTGCGTCCAGGCGCGCGGAGCCCTCCCCGAGAGTGGGCACCAACCAGCCGCCCTCATCATTCTCATTCCAGGCGTAGATGAGCAGCGCATTCGCCTCGGCGGCCTCCGGGTGCGCGGCGTTCCATTTCAGCCCGTCCCACCGGATCGCCCCCACGACCGTCCGCGCGGCGCCTTGCTCGGGTTTCTCCGGGGGCGTACCGTCTGCCCCGGCTTCCGGAATCAGCGCTGCTGCCAGGATCATCGCGAAGCCCCCAGAAGCGGCTGCCGTCAGAAGTCGCATCGTCTCACCTGCAATCCTTCCGCGTCAGGCAGGATGGTCCCGTCGGGCACATCCGGCCCTTCACTTGACTTCGATCCGGTACTCCTGCCGGCCGGTGGCTCCCGGTCCGCCATTGAGCCGGTTGAGACTCACAATGATCTGCCCGGTCTCCGGATCCTCGGCGAAGTCGAAGTTGGATAGCTGCATGTTCGAGCCATCCTGCGCGCTCCGGTCGTCGATGATCGTCACCGTCTCCTTGCGCAGACCCAGCGTCTCCTCATCCAGTTCGGCGATCACCAGCGGGTACCGGGGCCAGCCGGAGCGGGGCCGGATGCGACTGATATTCCCGATCCAGTAGACCTTCCGTGTGCGCGAGCTGCGGACGAAATTGCTCTGGGAGGTGGGCGAGAAGAACTTCGTCCCATCGCTGAAGGTGAAGGGAACCAGCTTCGACCACGTCCGCCCGTAGTCGGTGGACAGCGTCTTCCACTTCCACGAGGGAACGGTGCGGGTCTTGTCGTCCTCGTTGCCGGCGCGGATCACCATCAGGATATGCCCGGGCTTGTCGGCGAGCTCGATCACCGCGCATTCGCTCAACCCGCTGGTGCTGTTCTCGGTGCCGAGGGTGATGGGGTCGGTGACGTCCCAGGTCACATCATCCCGCGCCTCATTCCACGTGCCGATCAGGCAGAACACCTGGCTGTAGGTTGATGTCTTCAGCGGGTTGTACGGCTTGCCGGCGTCGTCCAGGGGCAGGTAGTAGCAGGGCAGCAGCATCTGCCCGTTGGTCATCGGGTAGACGAATGCGGGTAGCGTCGCGAACACGAAGCTGTTCTTGCCGATCCACACGTACTTCACCGGGTGGGTCGCCGAGTACTCCTCCCCGCGTTGCACCAGGGGACGCTCCGCATCCCACGTCGTCCCGCCATCGGTGGACACCGAATACCAGAGTTTGTAGTCGGAGAATCCGTAGATGGTGTCGCCGAGGCCTCGGGTCATGTGGAAGACCGCCACGCAGCGTCCGTCTCCGGTCTCCAGGGGAATGACTCCACGGTACACATTCTGCGTCGTGGGGCCCTCCGTGTCCGGGTACTCGTACTCCGCGACCTGCATCTTGCCGGGCATCTCCGCAGTGAACTGCCGCCACTTGTGCACGACCGGGGGCAGCGCGGCGTTGTAGGCCTCGGTGCCCGGCGTGCGCCCGAGAACCTTGATATTGGGATACGGGTCCTGGCGGAAGCAGCTCGTGGGGTCCACCGGTGCGGGTCCCTTGTGATCCGACTCGACCGAGACGGGCTCCGTGTCCGTCGAAGGGTTCCACTTCGCATCCCCGGGGGCAAACGCGCCGTCATCCGTGAAGGCGAAGTAGTCCCACTGGCAGCAGAGCGTATGCTTCTGCGTCCTGGTGATGGGGCCGAGGATAAAGCGCGGGGGCGCCTCCCACTTCAGCGACCCGAGAGGCTCCGGCCCGGCCTTGAGCTCACCGTCTACATGCAGGCGCACCTGCCGGTCCTCGACGGTGACGCGCACCGCGTGGAAATCGCCGGTGAGGTCGGCCGGGAAGGGCTCGCGCGACTCGCTTCCGTTCTGGAACACGATCTGCTTCTTGGCCGCGTCATAGCATGCGAACAGCAGCCCGATATGCCCCGGCGTGTCGGACTGCCAGCACACGTAGAACACGGCCTCATACTGGCTGATCGGGGCGGTGCCGCTGATGTGCCTGAAGGCCGTCTCGAGGCTCCAGTTCGTGGAGTCGACGACCTCCACCCCGGCATCGAAGTGGCCAATGAGGGCCTCGCGCGTCTCGGCATTCTCGGCGCGGTACTGCAAG
>JALGSS010000885.1 GCA_029821745.1 Candidatus Zipacnadia bacterium | reverse complement strand
GCGCTGGTGACGCCCTTGTTCCAGAGCCACTCGGCGAGGAGGATGTCCTCGGTGTCGAACTGTCGCCAGCCTCGGAAAGGCACGGTGTAGCGGCCCGTCCACATCGCCGTGCGCGTGGGGATCGTGGGCAGGCCTTCGCTGAACGCCTGGTCGAAGATAATGGCGTCTCTGGCGAATGCGTCGATGTTCGGCGTCTCGATCCACTCGTTCCCGTAGCACCCGAGGTGATCTCGGCGCAGGCTGTCGCAGACGATGACGATGGTATTCATGGGCGATGTCCCTCCATGCTGAATCAGTGCGGCGGGCTCACTTCGGTAGCCAGAACCTCACCGTGCCTTCGAGGACACGGATGTCGAGAGGCGTGTGGCACTTCACATCGCCATCGAGAAGCACCGGACAGGGCTCCGGCGTGGCGATCTGCACTCTTCGGGCGCTCCAGTGGCGCACGACCGGAAGACTCATGTGCGTCCCCTTGAAGACCTTCGGGAACTGGCGGATGAACTCCAGGCGGGAGATGTGCTCCACCGCGATGACGTCCAGGAGACCATCGTCGATGAGGGATAGGGGAGAGATGCGCATCCCCGCGCCGTATGAGATGGCGTTGGCGATAGCGAGGAGCATGACCTCGCCCTCCCACTCCGCGCCATCAGCCTTCAGGCTAACGCGAGTCGACCTATAGTGAGCAAACTCCTGCGTCAGGGCGATAAGGTAGGCACAGCGGCCGCCGATAAGGCGGACGCGGCGGTTGATGCGGTCGGCAACCCGCGCGTCGAGCCCCAGGCCCATCACGTTGACCGATGAATAGGCCCCGTCGTTGACATCGAGTACGTCGATGTGGGCTGCCCTGCCGTCGATCAACTGCCGGGCAGCGTCGCGCGGGTTGAGGTTCAGGCCGAGCGTGCGAGCGAAATCATTGCCGGTGCCGGCCGGGATGACGCCCGCGATCGTCTCCGTACCGCGAAGCCCGTGGACCACTTCGGAGACAGAGCCGTCGCCACCGCAGGCGAAGATGGCGTCAAAGCCTTCACCGGCGGCTTCGCGCGCAAGGTTCTCGGCATCACCGGCGCACCGCGTCAGCTTGGTTTCCGTCTCCCAGCCCGCGCCGGACAGGACCTCGTGGGCATCGGCCGCGGCTCTCTCTCCGCGATGTCTGCCGGATCTCGGATTGGCGATGAGGGCTACCTTCATGCGACACTGCTCCTGGTCCACGCTCGCCTCGGCGCCCGGTGCAGGATTTGCCCGCGGGGAGGCGAACACAACAGCAATACCTTGCGTCTGGAAAACGCGTTGTGTAGGATTATGCATCACGGTCAAGAACCCGATGACTTCTGCCCATCGTGCGGCGTCCCGGTCCCCTTCCAGAGGCGTGGGGATACGTGCCCGCACTGCGGCCACGACTTCCGCGTCCCGGCCGATGATCCGGCCCACGGAGGGCACCTGTCGACGTTCGGCTGCGGGTTGTGCGGGCTGATCGCCGGCGCACAGCTCGGCGCTGCAGTGGCGTTCACAGACCCGGGCATTCGCCTGGATGACCCGCGTCTGGTACTATTCCCCGCCATTGCCGGCGTCGCCTGCATGGGTGCCACAGCGTGGGTCGGCGGCCGTCTGCGTCTCGGCGTCCAGCGCGGCTACGAAGCCGGGCTCGTGGCGCTGATGCTCGCGGCCTTTGTTGTGTTGTTCCTGTCTGTGGGCGGCGTGAGTTCGCCCGACACTCTGGCCGCCATCGGCTTCTGTGCTTTGATTGTCATCAGCCTGCTGGTCTGGCGGGTACTGTACTCGCGCGACCGGCCGCCGGGGCACGTCGGGCCGTGACGCACGGCGGCGCTGGTGACCATTCCGTCCGCCAAGGAGATGCTTCAATGAGCATTCATGAGACTGTCTACGATCGAGCCCGCCGTGCGAGCGAGGCCGGCGCGGCCATGCGAACGGCATCGGAGGAGACCAAGAACGCCGTGCTGGTGAAGATGGCGGAGCTGCTGCGGGTCAAGCACTCGAAGATCACCCGCGCGAACGCGATCGATATGGAGAACGGGGAGGAGAATGGGCTCTCGTCGGCCATGCTGGACCGGCTGAAGCTGGACCAGGAGCGGATCGAGGACATGGCAATCGCCTGCGAGGAGATTGCCCAGCTCGACGATCCCGTGGGCGACGTCCTGGACGAGTGGGAGCGGCCGAACGGGATGCTGATCCAGAAGGTCGCTGTGCCGATGGGCGTTGTCGGGATCATCTACGAGTCGCGGCCCAATGTGACCGTGGACGCGACGTGCCTGTGCCTTAAGGCGGGGAACACGGTGCTCCTGCGGGGCGGCTCCGAGGCGATCAACTCGAACGTGGCCCTGGCGGAGATCCTGCAGGACGCGTGCCAGGCCGTTGGCCTGCCTGAGAGCTGTGTGGAGATCATCAAGGTCACGGACCGCGATGCCGTCCGCGA
>JALGSS010000884.1 GCA_029821745.1 Candidatus Zipacnadia bacterium | reverse complement strand
GCCAGTGCCTTCATGCCGGCGGACCTCGCCGTCTCATCACCAGTCAAGCGGGCAAGGCGGAGCAGAGCAGCGGCGTAGCTCGCGCCGAACCCGACCTCCGAGCGGTCGAGATCACCCAAGTCCGCCAGTTTCTCGCGATCGCCAAGTCGCCGCAGTGTGACCCAGCCCTCGAACGTCCATCCACCATCCGCATTCTGCTCGTTGAGGGATCGTACGCACCCGCCGGCGTCTCGCTGGATTCCCTTGATCAGCGACCCCTCATACCACGGCAGCTCGGCGCCTCTGAATCCCTCCGGCGGGCCTTGTGTTCGAGCAAGTAGATCTCGGCAGGCGGCACCGGTGTTTCCTTCCAGCCACCTGCCCCCCAACAGCACCGAAGTCAGGAAGGGCCCGTAGCGCCCCACATTCCTTGCAGGGCCGACACCATTCTGCCAGCCGTTCTCCTCCTCCACCCACAGGCTTTCGAGGAAGGCGCGCATAGTGAACGCCAGCTCGCCACTCACTCCGCCTCGCGGGAAGGGCTCCGGAGCAGGCAGCCCAAACCGATCCACCCACAGGCGGCAGGGGTCAGCCATGTCGCTGGTCGCACGCCCCAGGAGCAAGTGCGCATTGATCGTGACGCGTTCCCCGGCAGCCAGCTCCAGGGGCTCCATGCCGAAGTCGTCGTTTTCACCGTCGGGCTGCCGGATCGCTGGTCGGAACAGCCCCATCTCTGAGTCTGCGCGGCCGGTCATCTCCTCGGTGGGCGCACCAAACAGTGCCCCCGGCGCTTCGTCTCCCGGGTCCCACAGCCAGCCCACCTGTCCCCCACTCTGAGCGAGGACCATCACAGGAACAGCGATGCGGTTCACGTGCGGCCGGTAGCGAATGCGCAACCGCGAGCGGTCCGCGGCCTCATTCCAGGACCGCTCCGCGCCCTCCAGCCACTCAAGCCCGCCGAACATCCCCCCGAGCTTGTCTTCGTCGTCGCACGGTTCCATCAGGATCGTCGGCCCATCGATGCGGCGGATCGTGGCGTCAGAGTCGCAGCGCACTTCGAGCCGGGTGTCGAACAAGGGCGCCCCGGCTGGGAGCAGTGTCAGGTCAGCGGTCCAGTTCCGCCCATCCAGATCCGTCGCCGAGGCGGAGAGTAACCGCACGCCGTCGCGCGTCTCGGGCCTGCGAGGGGTACCGACTCCCGCGAACTCGACTGTATCGATCCCGCCACTGTCGGTCTCCACGACCACGCTCCCGATACTCGGTATCGTTGCGATGCGTGCCCAGGTACCGTCTCCCGTCGCGACGTCGAGACCCAGCGCTCCATTGCCCCCTCCACCGAGGGCCACGATGCGCGCGTCTCCCAGGCGCAACTCGGCCAGTGCGTCTGGGGGCTCGCCTGCAGACACGTGAAGGCGGCGCGACCCGACCAACGTGGGCGCACCCGCCACGGGAATGCTAAGCGAGACGGCCCCCGCGCCGGGCTTCACGGCTTCCAATTGCCGGCGCAGGACGGCCTCCGCCCCAGGCTCAAGACGAGTCACCGGCTCCGGGGTCTCGACGAGAGACAAGTAGCCTGGCACGCAGAGCTTCGCCGGGCCAATCTGCGCGGGGCGTCCACCCTCATTGATGACGTGAGCGCTGACCTCGATGGTGTCTCCCGGGTCCACGCGCCAGGTATCCCCCACCCGGAACGAGACCAGCTTCACTTCAGCCGGCTTCGCGTCTCGCGGGAGCATACGAATCCGCGAAATGACGATGGGCTGGCCCGCGGGGATGTTCGGCCACACATCAATGGGGTCGAGGCGAAGTTGGGTGATCGTCCCAGTCCAGCCGGCGTGAGCGCCCATGTCCAGGAGCAGGTCCTGCCACTCGCCACCCGGGGCGACGCGGAACTTGACCATGTTGTCCTGCTTGAACTGCGGCGAGGTGTCCGTGGTGAAGTACACGCTGCCCCCACCGTGGTGCTCGACGCGAAGCCGCACGTGGACGTACCGCGCATCCCCGGCGGCCACGCTGATCGGGGGCCCAATCATCCACGGGTCAGTGCTCTCAAGAGCCGTTACCAGGCCCTCGTCAGTGAGCTCCGGCGTGCGCAGGCTCTGGTTCGGGCTCCACCCATAGTCGTTCCCGCCGGTGAAATCCCAGTCCGGCAGTTGAGCGGCAGCCAGCGATGCAACCAGGGCCAGCATGATCCCGGCACGAAGCGCATTCATCTCGGTCTCCTCGGTTCGTCTCAGTCAGCCGCCGCTGTGATCCGGCAGCGCCACCGTCTCACGTCCCGTCCGGCCTCCACCCACACCCACCACGAGTCTCCGCTTTGACTCCACACGGGTTGCTCGGGTCGGCCGTTCACCGTCAGTTCCGCACCGTCAAGCGGCTCTGCGAAGGGCCCCAGGCGTGCCTTCAGACCCGCCAGGGGGTCCCGACTCGACACACGTAGGGACGCAGAGTCGGCT
>JALGSS010000883.1 GCA_029821745.1 Candidatus Zipacnadia bacterium | reverse complement strand
GATCCATGCTACCTGGAGGAGCTCAAGAGCCAGATCGCCGGCGCGGTGATCATGGCCGATCAGCGCAAGCAGGACGCGATGCTTCATGTGGGTAGCGGCTGCGAATCCAGCGTTGCGTTCAACCGTCGCTTCATCATGAAGGATGGCAACCAGATGACGCATCCGGGCAAGGGCAACCCGGATATCGTCGAGCCCGCCGGCCCGGTGGATCCCGAAGTGGGCGTTCTCAGCGCGTGGGCAACCGACGGGACCTTCCTGGGCGCAGTGGTCAATTTCACCTGCCACGGCACGGTTTTCAGCGGGGGCATCTCCTCGGACTGGATCTACCCGATGCGGGAGACCATCACCCGGGCGACCAACCCGGACGCCATCGTCGTCTTCCTCAACGGAGCCTGCGGTGACGTGACCCAGGTCAACAACCAGTCCATGCAGGAGTCCGAGTTCGGGCCGAAATGGTCATGGCGGGTCGGGACGAAGGTCGGCGCCGAGGCGCTCAAGGTCATCGCCGACGCAGAGCCGGGAGAGATGGCGCCGGTAATCGCGAAGCAAACCGTCCTCAAGATCGAGACCCGTAAGGTCAGCCGGGAGCGCTGCGAAGAGGCCATCGAGACGCTCCAGACCATGGACCGGTCGGACCAAGACTATGTGTACGTGCGAGACCAGGTCCTCTTGCATGAGGAAGGCAAACGGGAGCCGCAGCTCACGTGCGAGGTCCAGGCGATCCAGATCGGTCCGGTGGTGTACTTGTCCAACCCGTCGGAGTACTTCTGCCAGTTCGGGCTGAATATCAAGGACCGCTCCCAGTTCCCGTTCACCTACGTGGTCGAGTTGGCGAATGGCTGCATCGGCTATGTGCCCACGCCAGAGGCGATGGGCGAGCACGGTGGCGGGTACGAACCCCGGCTCGCGACAGGAAGCCGCCTTGTCCCTGAAGCCGGGCAGATGATTGAGGACGCCTGCGTCGAGTTGGCCCAGTCTCTCACGCCCGGTGACATGCCGCCGCGTCCCACCGTCAATGAGCCCGGCAAGCCGTGGGGTTGGGGAGCGTCGAAATCAGGCGCGTAGCGTTTGGAGCAGTACACAGCGGCGGAGGTGCTACCTGATGGCGGACAACAAACCGACCGGTGCGCGCGGAGGCAAGTCAGATATCCTCACGCCGGCGCTGCCCTATGTCGTGCCCTATGCGCTGTTCCTGGTGCTGACCGCGTTGGCCGACACCGTCCCCGACTGGCAGTCGCTGTTATACATCGTCAAGGTGTTCGCTGTCGCCGGGGCACTGTGGTATTACAGGAAAGCCTACACGGAGTTGAAGCTCTCCGTGTCCGTGGTGACGCTGGCCGCGGTGGTCATCGGCGTCTTGGTCATCGTCGCCTGGGTCGGCCTTGACCCCTACTACCCTCAGACCGGCGCGGAGTGGCAGCAGCTCATGTCCGGCGAGAGGGTGTTCGAACATGTCGAGAAGGCCGAGGGCCAGTTCGACCCCTTCGAGGAAGGTCAAGCAGTTCCGCCGCTGGTGGCGATCATCTTCCGGCTGATCGGGGCGGCGCTCATCGTCCCGATCTTCGAGGAGTTGTTCGTCCGCAGTTGGCTGATCCGGCTCCTGATCAAGGAGGACTTCCGGGCTGTGCCTGTGGGCGCGTTCTCCTGGCTCTCTTTCATCGCCACCGTCCTTCTATTCGGGGCGACACACCATGAATGGCTGGCGGGGATCATCTGCGGCGCGGCCTTCAACCTGCTGCTATACTGGAAGAAGGACCTGCTGCAATGCATCATCGCCCACGCCGTGGCGAATCTGGCTCTCGCGATCTGGGTCCTCACCCAGGGCGCGTGGCTGTTCTGGTAGGCGCCCAAAGCTCTTCCATTCGGAACGGATTGCGGGTATAAGGAACGGAATAGGAGGGAAGCCGCAATGGACGATAGTGAACTACTCGATCTACTTGGAGATGTCGAGTCGGATCGGGTTGAGCGTAAGGCGTCGCTCAGCGACCGGGACAAGGTGCGCCAGGCGATTTGCGCGTTCGCAAACGACTTGCCCGATTACCGGGAACCCGGTGTGGTTTTCATCGGGGCGAATGACGACGGAACGTGCGCCAACCTCCCGATCACGGACGAACTCCTGAAGAACCTCGCCGACATGCGCGAGCACCTGCAGCCCTTCCCGGCGATGACGGTGCGGAAGCATGTTCTGGACGGCTGTGAACTCGCCGTGATATTGGTCGAGCCATCGGACGCGCCTCCCGTCCGCTACAGCGGGCGAACATGGATACGCGTTGGACCGCGACGCGGCATTGCCACAGTCGAGGAGGAACGGCGCCTCGCGGAGAAGCGTCGCGCGAAAGACGTCCCATTTGACATTCGGCCCGTAAACGCCGCCCGGCTTGATGACCTGGACCTGGACCTGTTCCACCGCGAGTACCTGCCCTCCGCGCTGGCGCC
>JALGSS010000067.1 GCA_029821745.1 Candidatus Zipacnadia bacterium | reverse complement strand
ACCGACGGCGTGACCTTCAGCATCGAGGCGCAAGCGGGCGACCAGCAGGCGCGGGCGGAAATCCACGCCACGACCAATGAGCCCGTTGCTCTCGACCTCGACCTGACGCCTTTCGCTGGGAAAACAGTGACGATCCGCATGGCCGCAGACCCCGGGCCGGCGAAATCAGCCACCTTCGACTGGGCCCGATGGCAGGACGCGCGAATCCAGCGCAAGCGCAGCACCCCGGGCACGTTGCGCCTTGTCTCGCCCACGTCGTGGCCGACCGCAATCGCCACCCACGAGACTCCCACGGTGCGGGAAGTCGCCGCGAACACCTACGAGGTCGAGACAGTGTTCCCGGCCACCGTGCACTTCCTGCGCGAGGAGCCCGTCCGCACCTCACTGCCGACAGACCTCACCACAGTGCCCTATACCGTCGGCTTCCTGTCCCATCAGGGCACGATTCTCGATGCTCCACAGTACGCCGGAGCAAGCGTGGCGGAGGCGGCAGTGGGTGGCGTGTCGCGCCCCGGGTTCGCCACGCACCCGCCGAACCGGGCGCGCACGTGCATGCACTTCCCGGTGCAACTGCCCGATGATCCCGCGCAACTGCGGTCCTTCATCGGCCTGCGCGACGGGTCCGAGTCCGAGGGCGTCCTGTTCATTGTGGAAGCGGGCGGCGTGGAGCTTGCGCGGGAGTCGGTCATGCCGGGCGAGTGGCAGACAATCACCGCCGACCTGTCACCGTGGGCGGGCAAGACCGTCGTGCTGACTCTGGTCACCGATTCCGATACGACCTTCCACTTCGACTGGGGAATGTGGGGGGAGCCGCGGATCGAGGCGACGCAGTAGGTATCGGCCACGGGGAGGACACGCGAATGAAAGTCGCCAGTTTCAACGTCAATGGCGTGCGCGCGCGATTGCAGATCGTCCTGGACTGGCTGACCGCGGAGCAGCCGGACATTGTCTGCGCCCAGGAGACGAAGGTTCAGGACAAGGACTTCCCGGCTGCGGCCTTCGAGGAGGTCGGCTACCACGTCGCGTTCCAGGGCCAGAAATCCTACAACGGGGTGGCGATCTTCACCCGAGAGCCCTTGGACGATGTGCAGACCGGGTTCCTCGACGGCTCCTTCGCCGAGGATGCTCGCCTGATCGCCGGGCGCCTGGGTGACGTGCATATCGTCAACACCTACGTGCCCCAGGGCCAGGAAGTCGCCTCTGAGAAGTTCGAGTACAAGCTGGCTTGGCTTGCGAAGCTGCGGGAGGAGTTTGCGGAGCGGTTCGAGCCAATGGACGCAGTGCTCTGGATGGGCGACATCAATATTGCCCGGGATTCGCGGGATCTATACGACCCCGAGGCCTTCGCCGGGGCGGTCAGCTTCCACCCGGACGAGCACAAGGCCCTCGACGCGATCATGGAGTGGGGCTTCACGGACATCTTCCGCAAGCATGTGGAGGACGACGGCGAGTACAGTTTCTTCGACTACCGCCTGCCCAACGCGCTGAAGCGGAATCTGGGCTGGCGCGTGGATCACATCATGGCGACGGCTTCTCTCGCCGAGACGTCGGTCCGGGCCTGGATCGACCGCGAGCCGCGCGCACTGGAGAAGCCGTCGGATCATACGCCGATCTGCGCGGAGTTCGACCTCTGAGCGCGGACGACAGACCCGTGAGATGAGAACCGTGAAGGAAGACCACGCAGGATATCGCCAGGGCCTGGTGATCGTGAACACCGGCGACGGCAAGGGGAAAACCACGGCTGCGCTGGGCCTGGCAATGCGCGCCATTGGCCACGGAATGCGCGCCCGGTTCATCCAGTTCATCAAGAGCGCCGAGACGGGCGAGCACCTGATGGCCCGGGAACTGGGGGATGCCCTGACCATCGACGCCATGGGCAGCGGGTTCGTCATCGGCGAGTGGCAGCCCGAAGACATCGCCGCCGCTCGGGAAGCGTGGCAGGCAGCCTGCGACACGGTCGACGCCGGAGACTGCGAACTGCTGGTGCTTGACGAGATCACGTATGTCGTCAACGCCGGCGTGGTCTCCGAGGAGGAAGTCACCGACCTGCTGAGCCGCAAGCCTGACTCCATGACGATCGTGCTCACGGGGCGGGAGGCCTCCGACGGGCTCATCGCCGCCGCGGATCTCGTCACCGAAATGCGCTGTGTCAAGCATCCCTACGAGCGCGGCGTCAAGGCGCAGAAGGGGATGGAGTTCTGATGATGTTCCCGCAACCGATGCCGCAGACACCCCACCTGGCATGCCGCGAGTATGTGCGCCACCTTGAGCCCGAGTACTCGCTGCTCTGGCGCTGGTCCGAGAAGGCCGACGAGTGGAGGGAACATCTGCGCCCGAAGCTCGTCGAACTCCTCGGGTTCCCGGAGCAGAAGTGCGATCTGCAGATTCGGGAACTCGAGACCATTGAGGGCGAAGGGTTCAACCGCATCCGGCTCGCGTACAATGTCGAGGACGGCATTGGCGCGTGCGCGTGGGTCTGTGTGCCGGAGAAAAACGAGGAGCCGCTACCGGCGATTGTTTGCGCGCACCCGCGTGGGTCCGGCAAGGATGAATTGGTGGGTCTCACGGGCGAGGCGCCTGCGGACGCCCACGCCGCGTACGCGGACGAGTTGGCGCGGCAGGGGTACGTGGTGCTCGTGCCGGACGCCCGCTGTTTCGGGGAGCGGCTCGGGGATGAGGCGGGTCTGAGCGCCGTCGGGGACCTGCTGGGTCGGCCGTTGGTGGGGATGCAGGTGTGGGATCTGCTGCGGGCCGTGGATTATCTCGCGCAAAGGCCGGACGTGCGGCTGCGGCGAATCGGCGTGGCGGGACAGGGAATGGGCGCGATCCACGCCCTGTTCCTGGCCGCTGTGGACGAGCGCATTGCTTGCGCGGCGGTTTGCGGGGGCGTCAGCACATACCGCGAGCTGATCGTGGCGCGGGACTGCTTCACCCAATGCGCGCCGCCAAGGGACACGGTGCCGGGGCTGCTCCGATACGCCGATCTGGACGATATCGCCTGTCTCATCGCCCCGCGAGCGCTGATGATCGTCCAGGGCAGGCAGGACTCAAGCGTTCCCCCGGCGGGAGCCGAAGAATGTATCGAGCGCGTCCGTGCCGGCTACAGGCTGATGGGCGAGCAAGTGCGGTTCGAGGGCGAACTGGTGGATGGCGGCGATGTCTTCCATGCCGAGCCCCTCCTCAAGTTCCTCGACGACTGGCTGAAGTTGCCCGAACCCGATGTAGGCGGTCAGGTGTCTAAGTAACCATATGCGGGTAGCTGTGAAGCCGGTCTTCGGCACGCTCGCGCCCTGCGGCAAAGCACGCGACATTATCTCCCAGAAGGTGGTTGCTGAATGACGTCTCGCAGATTCCTGTCCTCCCTGCTACTCCTCGGGCCGGTGGCCCTTGTCTGCATCTTGCTGGGCGGCTGTGCGGCGGCCGGTATCGGCCTCGCGATGCTTGGCACCTGGTCTGAATGGTTCGATGACAGTGATGATGACCCCACAGATTACCGCATCTACGTGGACGGATACGACATCGGGTCGACGCCGAGCACGAACGGCGTTCTCGATCTGAAGGGCATGACTCCGCGCACGTACCTGGTCACCGTGGCGCGGCCGCCGGAGTTCTACCGCGGTTTGCACGCCGTGGCAGACATCGACGACCAGGGCAAGGTGGACCTTCGGGAGGCCAACATCTTCGAGGGCCGCGCGATCAAGGGGAAGGTGCGGGACGCGAACACGTCGACCCTCCTGCCTGATGTCCGAGTCATCGCGCTGAAGAATGCGGCGGCGCTGCTCGCGGGCAACTCCGGCCCGATCACAATCCCTCCGGCGCCCGGATCGGGCATTGAGTACCTCATGGGCTACTCGAACTCCGCCGGGGCGTACCGGCTGGGCCCGGCGTCATACGGCGACTGGCTGGTGCTGACAGCCGCCGCGGGTTGCCTGGCCGATGCGGCCTTCGTGACCACTCGCGCCGGCAGTGACGGGAACGCGGACCTTCGCCTGGAGCCCGTGGACAATCCGGTAAAGGGCATCGCGTGGGGAACCGTCTCCGGTAGCGGTGGCAGCCGGCTTGAGAATCCCCTCCTCACGGCGATTCTTGACGAGCCGTTCCTGCCTGAGATGCGCCCCGAAGGCAGAGACCAGGTTCAGGACAAGTCGAACCTGTCGATGCCTACGGGCCCGTGGTTCAGCTTCAGCACCCTGACCACCATCGGCCCGGGTACGCGCGAATACACGCTGGAGTTGCCGCCGAGCACCCATGACCTGGAAGCGTACAAGTTCAAGTACAAGGCAGGCATCGAGAGCATATCCGTCACCAGCGGCGGGGCCGCGCAGCAGAACTTCACGCTCCAGAAGCGATAACGCGCGGCGAATACGCGAGTCTACAACGGGCGGCCTGCGAGAGCGGGCCGCCCGTCTTGATCGGTGCGCAATCAGCCCGCCCGTTCGCCGGTCACTGACACCCCCCACCGGCACCCCGCGCGAAAGTCAGCACCCGGGCCCTTTACCCGCGCCCCACGGGCCCTCGCGCTGGTTTCCGTGGGCCCCGAGCACTCCTTGACTTGCCGCAATCTCGTCGCCTATAATCCCTAGGTCTTTCTGCCGTCAAGCTGGAACCACTACGGGCTCGTATGATGCCGGTCAGGGGGCACGTGTTTCGTGGCAGACAACGATCTCGACCTCGATCTCGAGCTTGATTCTGAGGCTAAGCCGAAGAAGAGGGGGCTGTTCGGCCGGCGCAAGAAGGCCGAAGAGAGCGCCCCCGAGGCCCTACCGGAAGAGCCGGCGACGGAGGATGCTGCGGTGTTGGACGAAAGCGACAGCGCGGATGTAGTCACCGAGAAGAAGCCGGGCTTCTTCGGCCGCATGCTCGCGCCCGTGTCCGATGGTGCAAGCAAGCTGATGCCGCCGAACTGGACCTTCAAGTCCTTCCTCATCGTGCTCGTCGCGTTGATACTGCTGATCCTGATTGTTGAGAACTGGCCGGCCATGCGGTTGAACTTCTTCGGCCTGCATGCTGATATTCCCAAGTCCGTCATCATCATCCTGGACTTCGCACTGGGCTTCGGCGTCGCCTGGCTCGTGTTTCGGCGCAGTGGCGCGACGTCCGGCAGTTCGGATAGCTGATACCTTTGCGACGCGCGGGAGACCTCATGAGACACCGTCACCCGATATCGTTCTGGATGGCCTCTGCGATACCGTTTTTGCTATTGTCGACCACCCAGCAGGCCGGGATCATCACCCATGTGAACCCGGACGGCTCCGGGGAGCGCATGGTGTACGCCAGAGCAGCGTCGGGCCGAGCGCCGGAAGCCGCCAAGCAGATGCGGGCTTTCCTCGGTAATGCCGACGTCGCGCAGGAGACGCGTGAGGGCGACGGCAAGCGTGTGCTGGCGTGGCGCGACGGCATCTACGCGGATCTGTCGAAGGCAGGCGACATCGAAGTCGGCACCATGGGCATCGTTCAGTCGCCCCTGTCCTTCCTCTACACCACGCACACCTGGAAAGAGACGCTGGCTTTCGACCGCGGGGATGCGACGGACATCGAAGTGCATGGCGTGAAGCTGGCCGAACTCGATTACGTGGTGCGGATGCCCGGCAAGATCACCTCGGCAACGCCGGCGGGGCAGCAAGAGGGCAACCGGGTGCGCTGGGCGGTCAAGGTCGGCTCGGACGCGCAGACCTTTACCGTCGAATCAAGGTCGGTTCGCTGGCCGTACCTGGTCCTCTGCATCTACGTGGCCCTGTTCGTCCTCGTGAAGGTCGGCGGGCTCGTGCTCGGGATCGCGAAGCGGATGCCTCGGAAGCCGCGGAAGATTTAGTCTCCGTCCCCCCGCAGGCGCGGGGCCGGACTGACGGATTGTGCTGCAGTGGCCGCGGACTTCGGTCCGCGGCCTTTTCAATAAGTGGGAGATGCAGCCAGAATGATCGATCTGCGAAGCGACACCAAGACGCTCCCGACCCAGGCCATGCGAGAGGCGATGATGTACGCCGAGGTGGGCGACGATGTCTCCGAGGAGGACCCGACCGTCAACCGGCTGCAGGAGACCTGCGCCAAAGTGATGGGCAAGGAGGCCGGACTGCTTGTCACCTCCGGCACCCAGGGCAACCTGATCTCCATGATGTCGCACACGACCCCGGGCCAGATGATCATCTGCCACGAGAAGGCCCACATCATCGTCTACGAACGTGGCGGCCTGGCGCGCGTCTGTGGGCTGCTGTTGCAGCCCCTGCCGGGCAAGTACGGCGCCATCGACCCGTGCGAACTCGAAGCCACTATCCCGCCCGACGAGATCCACCGCGCCCCGCTTGGTCTCGTCGAGCTTGAGAACACGCACAACAACTGCGGCGGCACGGTGCTGACGAAGGAGCAGATCGACGGCGTGGCCGATGTCGCTCACGCCCACGGTGTGCCTTTGCACATTGACGGCGCGCGCATCTTCAACGCCGCTACCACGCTCGGGATCGACGTCAAGGACCTCATCGAGAAGGCCGACTCAGTTCAGTTCTGCTTCTCGAAGAGCCTTGGGGCTCCCATCGGCAGCATGGTCGTGGGCTCGAAGGAGTTCATTCTGAAGGCGCGGCAGGCGCGGAAGATCGTCGGCGGCGGCATGAGGCAGGCAGGTCTCGTAGCCGCGGCGGCCGAACTCGCGCTGACCGACGGCGTACCACGTCTAGGCGAGGACCACGCCAACGCACGGACGATTGCCGAGACCCTCGCCGGCCTGCCCGGGATCCAGGTCGACCTGGACGCCGTGCAGACCAACATCATCTTCTTCGACGTGTGTCGCGAGGACATCACCGCCCCGACGCTCTGCGAGCGGCTCGGACAGCACGGAATCACAGCGTCGGCGCGGGACGATCGCACGATCCGCTTCGTCACCCACCGCGACATCAGCGCGGCAGATACGGACACCATCTGCGGCGCACTGAAGGAGATTCTCGCCTAACGAGCGGGTTGCTATGCTCCGACACACCTTCGTACACATCCCCTCGATCGGTTACGTGACCGAGCGCCGCCTCTGGGAGCGAGGCATCGACACGTGGGACCACGCGCTGTGTGCCGAATGCGCACCATCGGGGTTCTGCGCCGAGCGTTGGACGTTGATCCAGGACACCGCGCGCAGTTCAGTGGCGGCCCTTGACGCGCTGGATCACCGCTACTTCGCCGACCTACTCAGCGCCAGGGACCAGTGGCGGGCGTACCCAGACTTCAACAAACGCATCGGCTACCTGGACATCGAGACGGACGGCCTGGGCGAGTGGAATCAGGTCACCGTGGTGGGTGTCTACGACGGCGTGGACACGCACACGTATGTAGCCGGTGAGAACCTCGATCAGTTCGCCGAGGACATCGAGGACTACGCGCTGCTGGTGACGTTCAACGGTGCCACCTTCGATCTGCCCTTCCTGCGTCGGCGGTTTGGCAGCATCTTCGCCCAATTGCACATTGACCTGCGCTTCGCACTGGCGCGGATTGGCCACCGCGGTGGCCTGAAGGCCATTGAGCGCCGTCTCGGCCTTGCCCGCGACGACGACATCGCAGACATCAACGGCGAAGACGCAGTGCGACTGTGGCACGAGTACCAGCGCGGGAGCCAGGAAGCCCTTGAACTGCTGGTTGCCTATAACCGGGCCGACGTGGTGAATCTGGAACGGCTCATGGTCCTGACCTACGACAAGCTCTGGAGTGACGCACGGGGCTTGCAGGGGGCGGATTCGTAGGGTGGATCGCCTGAAACGCAAGCTCTTGCCGGCCCACAACCTCATCGGCGCGGCTTTCCTGCTCGACCTGCTGGTCGCGATGACGTCCCTCGCGGTCCAGAACCTCGGCATCTACCGCCTGGACGCGCCGCCGCTGGTCCTCGGGTTGTTCGCCACGGGCAGTTCCCTTGCGTACACCCTCGGCTGCCTAGTTTCGGGGAGCATCTCCGACCGTACGGGGCGCCGCCGGTGTGCCGTCATTGCGTGCCTCGGCGCCGGCGCGGCGTGGGTGCTTCTGCCCCACACCACGAGCTGGGGGCAGGTCCTGTGGATCGTGCCCCTCGTGGGCGCGTCCTTGTCGCTGTTTTGGCCGTCGCTGCAGGCATGGCTGGCAGAGCTGGTCACGGCCGGCGGCGCCCATCTTGGAAAGACCCTCAGCCTGTTCAACATCATGTGGGCGGCCGGGCTGATGATCGGCCCTGTGGTCACCGGGTACCTGTGGCCGGTGTCTTACCAACTCACGTTCTACCTGCCTGCCGCGGGCATGGCGATCATCGTCATCATGATCCTCGTCACACCGCGGGGCACGTCGGATGAACACGGGACCGCGGCGCGGCGCGCGGAGCCCCATCCGGACAATGGCCTGTTCCTCATCCTCGCGTGGATCGGCAACTTCGCCAGCTTCTTCGCCACCCGCACGATCTCGGCGATGTTCCCGAGACTGGGCCACGACCTGGGCCTGAGCACTTCGCTGATCGGCTGGCTGCTGTTCGCGGTCGGCGCCGGGCAGATCACCATGTTTATCTACACGCGCTATAATCAGCGCTGGCAGTACAAGCTCTGGCCGATGATGGCGGCGCAGTTCGCGGCGGCTCTCGGCCTGATCATGGTCGTCTTCACCGGGTCACAGCTCCTGTTCGCCCTCGGCTTCGCGCTGGCCGGAGTGTCCGCCGGGATCACCTATGTCAGCAGCCTGTTCTATGCGCTGGACGGGCGGTCGCGAGACAAGGGCAAGACCAGCGGCTTCCATGAGGCCGTCCTCGGCAGCGGCGTTTTCCTCGGCCCGCTGCTGGGTGGCGTGGCCGCCCAGCACCTTGACCTGCGGGCGCCCTTCGCGATTGCCGCCAGCGTGCTTGCTCTCGCGTGCGCGGCGCAGGTCTGGCTGGCTGGGTCGGTTCGAGACAGGCGCGACTTCGACGACACGATGACCGGCAACACGCCGGTCCCGTAAGACACTCCAAGACTCGCACTCTGGAGGCCCCCCATGCATCAGCCCTCTGTGTGCACCATGAGCATCTCGCCGGACCACGCCATCGCCGGCCGGCGCGGGACCTGGCGCGTCACCTTCACTCTCGGGCCGGAGGGCTTGCGCGTCGGCGGAGCCATCCGCCTTCGCCCGCCGGAGATGGGGATGGTTCGCTGGGAAGTGGGTAAGGTCACGGCAGCCGCGAGTAGACCCGGTGCGTCGTGCGACCTTCAGTTGCTCGATTGCCACCCGATCTCCCACCACTGGCGCCACCCTCCGATGATACAGATCGACCTGCTGGGCGAGGAACTGTGCGAGGGCGACACGATCACCGTCGCCATCGGCGAGCGTGGCGGCTACTCGCGGGGTTTCCTGCGGCGGGCTCGCGCCCAGGAGCACGCCCAGTCGGACGCCCGGTGGGATGCCTGGATCGACACCGAAGGCAACAAGTCACTGCAGCCGGAGCGCGCTCACAATGACCCGTGGCTGCCTATCGAGTCGGTGATCATGGCTGTGGGCCCGGCGGCGCCGAGCCGCCTGTCTCTCGTGGCCCGGCAGCCGGCTCCCGATCAAGACCACGCGGACCTGTTGATCGTCGCCAGGGACCGGTTCGGCAACTGCTGCGAGGAGCACGTCGGCGAGGCGCTGCTCAGCGATGGCGACTCGGCGTGGGCACTTGAGATGGAGTCGGGCACCGTCCGCACACGCGCACCCGTCACCAGTGGGGCAGTTGTGCGAATTCACGCCGTTGATCCCACTCACGAGATCACAGGGACCGCCAATCCGCTGTGCACGGGCTTCGCGAGCGAGCGCACCGTCTATTTCGGCGATCTGCACGTGATGACCGGGGAGGGCGTCATCGCGTCGGCTCTCGGGGATACCGAGTACGGGTTCCGCTGGGGGCGCGATGTCGCGGGCCTCGACTTCTGCACCATCACCAACAAGCCCGACAAGTGGGATCACGACACAGCCCTTGATGACGCTTTCTACACCCCCGGCGAGTTCGTCACCATTCCGGGCTGCGAGCTCGGGTTCACCATCGGCCACAAGAACGTGTACTTCCCGACGTCGGACGCCGCGCCTCCAGATGCCGCGTCCGTGGAGAGCCTGTTCGCCTCCGTGGAGGGGCGCGAAGCCTTGGTAATCCCGCACCACACGTCCGTCTTCTCCGAGTCCAGCCGGCGCACGTTCTGGACCGAGCATGACTTCGACACCCACGACCCCAGATTCGAGCGGCTCATCGAGATGTGTCAGGACCGTGGGTCGATGGAGGTCGAGCAGACGGGCGGGAACGTCTACTTCGGCGGCACCGGGTCGTCGGTCTGGTGCGCCTTGCAGCGCGGGATGAAGGTCGGGTTTGTCGCCGGGACGGACAACCACCGTGGGCAGCCCTCGGAACCGTCGCCGATGGGCGGCCTGGACCTGGACGAAGTCACCGTCGGCGGCCTCACTGCAGTGCTCGCCGACAGCCTCACTCGCGAGGGCGTCTGGGATGCGTTGTACAATCGCCGGTGCTACGCGACCCAGGGCCAGCGAACGCTGCTGTCATTCGAGCTGGCCGGGCGCCCCATGGGGAGCATCATCAAGGGAGAAGAAGCCGCAGGGCTCGCGGATGGGCGCGAACTGCGGCTACGGGTCGTCGGACACCGCCGCATCACGGGCATCGAGATCGTCTGCGGGGACGGGCACGTTGAGGACCTGGTGCACACAGGCATGGCGTCCCTCTCGGACGGGATCATTGAGGCACAGTGGGAAGACACGCGGCCGCTGGGGAGCATCGAGCCCCGCGGGGACGCCGTCTTCTACTACCTGCGGGTCACCGAGATTGACGGGCGGATGGCGTGGTCGAGCCCGATCTGGGTGACCGTTCCCGGGTGCTGAGCAGGCCATCGCGAGGCATGCGAACCGGCCGGGGCTTGAGCATTTCTTTGCTTCGGAATCCGGCAGCCTTCTGATATAATGGCGTTATCGGGAGGTGCAGGGCAATGCCGTGCCCCAATGGCATCCATTGCGAGTGTGCTCGCCGGATCACGAGCTTCGACGTTCTGGAGCACGCTTTCGTCATGCGTCACTGGGTCCCCCGGTTCGTGCGGATCAAGTACCAGTGCCCGGCCTGCGGCAAGATCGACGAGGTCACGTTGGACTTCAAGCACTGGCGTCCGTCGATCCTCACTCCGTGCCTCGAAGACGGCCTGGACGACGAGCGCGAGAGGATCGCGCAGCTGGGCCCGATCGACCTGGATGAGATCGCGCTTTTCCGCGCCGATCTGGGGCAGTTGACGGGGGCGCAGCTGCTCAAAACGCTCGAGCAGGTCTGACGCGGGTACGCCCCGCGAATTGGCAGAGCTCACCCATGTCGCGGCCCCCTGAAGTGCATCTCTAAGATTTGTCCAATTAAAACATTTGGAAACTTAGAAAGATACGCATAATCTGTTGACGTGTTTGACCTCGATTCCCCGCTGTGCTATATTGCGCACAGATTTAGAGAGTATCTATAACCGGGCATCGACTGCCCCTGCCTGACCCAACAACCGATGGCACTCTGGCCGGCGATACACGACACGCTCCATCACGTCGCTCTCGTTGACGTGATAGACATAGCACTCATCGCCTACATCTTCTATCGGCTAGCTCTGGCCGTTAGAGGGACGCGTGCTGTCTCCCTCATCAAGGGCATCGTCCTGGTCCTCGCCGTCCTCTGGGCAAGCAACATTCTCCCCACCTTCAACTGGATCGTTCGCGGCGTTCTGCCCACTGGCGTTATCGCTCTCATCGTCATCTTCCAACCGGAGCTTCGGCAGACCCTCGAACGCCTCGGGCGTGGCCGGGTGATTCGCCTCGGCCTCGTGGACAGCGAGGACATCGAGAAGATCGTCAACGAGGTCATGGACGCCTGCGAGGACTTCGTCGCGCGGCAGATCGGGGCCCTGATCGTGCTTGAGCGCGAGGCGCGCCTCGTCGACATAACGCGGACCGGGAAGACGATCGACGGCATGGTGTCGTCGGAGTTGATCGCCACGATTTTCGCGCCGCGCAGCCCGTTGCACGACGGCGCGGCGGTGATCCGACACGACCGCGTGGTTGCGGCCGGCTGCGCGCTGCCTCATTCAGAGAATCCGGGCCTCTCGGCCACAACGGGAATGCGCCACCGGGCCGCCCTCGGACTCTCTGAACGCACGGATGCGGTCTGCATCGTCGTCTCCGAGGAGGCGGCGTGCATGTCCCTCGCGGTCGAGGGCACGTTGAGTCCCAGCCTCGAGCGCATCCAGATGGTCGAGAGGCTACTGCAATTGTTTGAGTCCAGGAGGCGGGAGGCAAGCTTCTTCTTCTGGCGCAAGTAGGTTAGCCGTGGGGTGCCGATGTCGTCCAATCGGCGGGGCCCCACGGACGCCCCAGGATCGCCGTATGGGCCTGTGGGGCCCCGGTCGCTGAACGTCGCGACCACCCCACAGCTACCCGAGTGAGTTTCTCAACACAACCCGCATGTCGCCGCTCCGCCGGCAAGAGAAGAGACCTGATGCTTCGGACAGTCTACGGGACAATTCGCCACGAGTTCGGCCTCAAGGTGCTGTCGGTCCTTCTGGCGGCGGGTCTGTGGTTCTACGTGATCAACACCGAGGACCCGATCCGCACGGACTCGTACAACTGCACGGTCCGGGCGACCAATGTGTCGGGCGATCTCGACGTCGTGAAGATCGAGCCGGCGGTGGTCGACGTCCGCGTCCGGGGGAGGCTGTCGGCCCTCGAACGAAGCAGGTTTTCCAAATTGCGGCTCAACGCCGACGTGTCCGGAGGCAAGCGCGGCCGCAACCAGGCAGTCCTCAGCGTCGCCGGCCTGCCGGACCGAGTGACCGAAGTCGAGCTGGACCGGTCGACAGCCCAGGTGTGGCTGGATCACCGCGTCGACCGCAACTCGGAAGTCACCGTCGTGTTGGTGGGCAGTCCGGCGGAGGGCTTCGACCTGTTGGGGAGCCCGACCGTCGAGCCCTCGTCCGTGCGAGTCTCAGGGTCGGCCGGGGGCATCGAGGAAGTAGCGCGCGTTGTTGCGAAGGTCGATATCGGTCGCATGTCGCAGGAGCAGACCGTCCTGGTCGAGGTCTCAGCCCAAGACGAGCAGGGCAAACCGGTCCCGAATATTGCGCTCAACCCGCCGAAGGTTACCGTGGAAGTGCCGATCTCTCAGGTCGCCACCAAACAGGTACCGGTTGATCCGCAGATCGGGGCCCCCGCATCGGGCTACGTCTTGGGCGACGTGCGGCCCAGCCCGGACACGGTGACTCTCAAGGGCCGGCCCGATGTGCTGGAGAAGGTCGCTGAGGCGAAGACGGCGTGGGTGAACATCCGCTCGTTGCGCACGACGAAGGCGTACAAAGTCCGTCTGCTTATCCCCGAAGGCGTCGTCGCGCTGGATGACGTCTACAGTGTCTCGGTGCGCGTCACCGTTCGACCCGTGCAGACGCCGAGCACTGTGGGACCGGACAGGCCCGAACCCGCGATGCCCACTGTGGATGACCCCGGGACGGGCGCGTCCAACGTGAAGCCGGGCGGCCAGGCCCTGGAGCCGGACGAGCCCGGGACGTCGTCAGGAACACCCGGCACGGCGACGGGCGACAACACGCCGATCATCGAGCGTCCCGCATCGACTTCCAAGCCTGACGACGCGAGACCGCAGCCGGACCGTCACTCGTCTGGGGGTGATTCGCCGAGCCCACGGTAGACGTCCATAGGCGAGCACACAGGGCGTAACCTCCCCACGTGTTGCCGCTTCTGCCTCATCGCACCCTATTCGCAGCAACGGCCATGGAATGACGTAGGCCGCCACTACAGAGAAGGGGGGACTCACGGTGGCCAGAACGTCCATCATAGACGTGATCGCACTACTCGGGGGGCCAGGGCTTGACGACAGTAGCGAGGAGACGCGAGACCGCTTCCGGGCATTCCTCAGTCAGCCCAAATGGTCTCCGGACGACCTTCACGCCTGGCTCGAGGAATGCGTCGAGCTCGCCAGCCGGGCGCAACCCGAGTTCTACTTCGCACTGCAGGACATCGTTGTGAGCATGGGGGTCCACTTCGGATTCGAGGTGGAGTTCGGCTCGTACACCGGCACGGCTGTCCCGATCCCGTTCGATGGGAAATGGCAGACGCTCGCCGGTGAGGAGATACTCATCGAAGTCAAGAGTTCTCCGTGGCCACTGGGATCCACTAACCAGCTCGGCCAGTACATGGATGCCTATGACGCGACCGAGACCGATGACACTCAGCGATCATATGGGATCTACGCCATCGGCAACGGCGACTTCACCGGAGTCATCGAACAGATCAAGGGGGGAGAGTATCGCAACCGCATCAAGGTGGTCAGCTTCCGCGACCTGATCCGCTTGTTTTCGCTGCGTAATCTGCTCAAGCAGCAGATGCCCCTGCGGCGAATCCACGAGCTCATGCAGAACCTGATGTTGCCCTTCGAGAGCGTGAACATCGGCAGCATCCTGGAGATCATCCAGGGCGTCGCCGTGTCTTCGTCCGTGCGTGAAGACATGGACATCATCGATCCGGAGCCGACCTCCAGCAGGGAATGGCGCCATTCCGAGCTGTGCGAATTCCTGAAGGAGTGCCAGCCGAACCAGGTCGCCCTGCTGTTGGCGTTGTGCTCGGTTCCGAACTGCGAGTTGCCCGGCGAGGAACTCGTCGCGCGGATGCGCTGCATCGCGCCGTCCGTTCCCGGGCTGCCGCGCGATCAGGTCATCTCCAACAAGACGATCGGGGGGACGCGAAGTGGGATGTCCAAGCGTGAGCAACAACTCGGCAAGGACGGCATCCTGGAGAGCCGCAACGGTCGGTATCTGATCCGGCCCGAGTACTGCGAGTGGGTCGTCGATTGGCTGCGGGATGAAGGCTATTTGCCCTTGAAGGGCAACTTCGACGCGCGCCTGCAGGGCATCGCACAGGACCGTCGAACGGTCAGCGCCTGACGTTGGCCCGAGGAGGGCGAACAGGAGGCGCTCGAAGAAGAGCCGTGAACCAGTCCGGTCTGGCGTGGGCGCGGGCGCTGAGCTTGGTCGGTGAGCGTCCGCCGAGGGGGGGCCCGGCAGGCCCGGACGGGTGCGCGGTCACAGGGAAGCCCGCAGCTTCCCCGGCAGGCGTTTGGCGTGGATCTTGTCGAGCAAGGCCAGGGCTTCGTCGCGGAAGGCTGCCCGGTCGGCCTCGATGGCTCGCGACGCGCGGGCGACGGTCTCAGGGCAGAGAATCGCGGCTCCACTCGTCTGAAGGACTCGAAGCAGCACATCGCAGTCGTGGGTCTCGCCCGTGACGTCCTGTAGCTTGGCGAGGCCTTTGCACAGTCTCGCGGCCGTCTTGCCCATGACGCCCAGAGACAGCTCCAGCGCATAGCGCGCCCTCTTCACGGCGATCCGCATGCGGTGGAACTCAGCGACCGCCCCGGGGGCCCGGGCGGCAGTCTCAAGCGCGAGTGCCTGGTCCAACCGCTTACTCACGACGTCCCCGGCGAGCTTCGCGAAGGGCATTTTCCAGACGGGCTTGCGCTTCTTGCAGCAGTCGAGCAGAAGCTCCTGGAAGTCCTGCTCGAGGAACGGGAGGGTCTGGTCGAGCAGCGTCAAGAGTGCCCGGTTGGCGTCAGCCCGTTGCGAGGAGAGCAGGTCTGCGAGGGGCTTCAACTCTTCGGCGCCGACATCCTCACGATCCCCGATGTTACGGATGTGCAACCCCAGCACATCGATCTCGCGCACGGCACCGAGAGCGTCGTTGAGCCGCTCCATGTGTTCGAGGTGGCCGGCCATGCGCGCCTTGCCGAAGGCCGGGCGGAACAAGCGCGCGGTCTCTCGCAGACGCTTCACTGCGACCCGCATGTCATGGACCCCGTCGACATCATTACCCCGGACAGCGTCCTCGAAGCCCAGAACGTCGGCGACTCTCGGCGCGAACGCGGCCTCCATGGCGCGGCGCACAGACGTCTTCGGTTTCACGCCCTTCAGCCTCTTGCCTTTCGCCACAATCGCATCGTCCCCTGGGATGGATCCGCGCTGCAGTGGCGGCGCACAAGACCGCCCGCGCCCGTCTGCAACGGTATACCTAACTTCGTCGCGCGCAGCGACAGCCCTGCTCAGGCGACGGGCGTTGCGCTACCCGACGCTCCGCACGCGCTTCAGGCACACGGGCAACACGACCAATAGACCCGCGATCCCCACATTCCCCACGACAACGCTGGTCGCGGTCAGTCCGAGAACCGGGATTACGAGCATCCCCACGACGGCGGCACTAGCTGCCCCCCCGAGCAGGTCCCACGCGTACAGCCAACTGCCCGTCCGAGCCTGGGCCCGCCGGTCACCCATCAGACTCACGGCGAGCGGGAAGGCCATCCCTCCCAGGATCCCGTTGATCACTGAGACCAAGCCGAGGACCAGAGGCACCACGGGCAGAGCGTGCCCGAGGCCCGGCAGTCCTGCCCCGAAGCCGTAGGCCAGACCGCAGATACCGACCACAAGCAGCGGGATGGCCTTCGCACATCGCTTGTCCAGCCATGGCCGGCCGCTCAGCCAGCCCCCAATGGCCAGGCCTCCCATGTTCAGCGCGGTGAGGATGCCGATCTGGTGGTAGACGTATCCGACCAGAATCTGGAAGCCCAGAATGACCGACAGTTGCAGGCTCATCTCCACGAAGCCGACGGCGGCTGTCACTACAGCCACGCGGGCGCCCCGGGCAGTCAGGCCCCGGTGTGTGCCCGCCAGTCCCGCGAGAAGCGCCGCCCCCAGGAACCAGACGCTTCCCCGCAACGCCCCCTCAATCCACGGCAGCACTCGCAATCCGCTCCCGGCGTACTGTCGCAGCCAAAGGCGCAGAAAGTTGTAGTAGGTGACGGGCCGCAAGTCCTGGTTCGCTCGGGCATCGGCCCCGGCGATCGACTGCGCGTACAAGTCGATCTTGAAGGGCATGAGCGCGTTGGCCAGAGTGAACGCGTTGACGAACTGCGTACTGATGCGTCGCCGCTGGAGCCGCTCGCCCAGAGCTTCCGGTGACCTGAGAATGCCGCCCCGCCGGTTGGAGGCGAGAAACTGCACGTCGTAGCCGGGCACTGCCAGGACATCGGCGAACCGGGCGCTCAGTGCCCGGTGGATGCCCGCGTGGATGAGCTTGCGCTCGGCGATCAGGTAAGCTTCATGGGCACTCAGGCGAAGCGCAAGCACGCCACTCGGGTTCAGACGCCTTCGGGCCAGTTCGAAGAACTCAACGGTGTAGTACCTGTTGAGGGCGGCCGTCGAGGGATCGTGCACATTCACGATGATCGCGTCATACGTGTGGCTGGTCGCTTGAAGGACCGCCCGAGCGTCGGCCACGATGACGCGCAGTCTGTCGCCGGACGCAGCAGAGGACCCGAACCAACGCTGCGCCAGATCGGCCAGCCGCGCGTCGATCTCCACGACCGTGAGCGAAGACACGGGATGCCTCAAGATCTCCCGCGTGAGGGCAGGATTGCCGATGCCTATGACGAGGACATCGCGAGGCCTGGCAACCTGCAGTAACGGGAGATGGGCGCCCCACTCATTAGCTTCTGCGTCGTCACTGGTGAACAACAAGCTGCCGTCCTGGAACAGGCTCACCTGGGACTGATTTCGCGTGACGGCGAGATTGCCGAAGCGTGAGTCGACCGAGGTCACCAGCCCGAGTCCGCGCCATCGAAACTGGAGCCCGCGCTCGTCCAGATCATGCCGAACGCCGGGAGACACGAGGCTCGTGAAGCCTGCCACGACCAGTGCCGCCGCGAGGACTCCGAGCAGGCGGTGGCGCGCGCCTCGTAGCGGCGGGCCGGATGCGAGAAGCCAAAGCGCTCCCAGCGCGTTCGCAACGCTCAGCCCGAGACATGCCGACCCCGCCGACACTCTCCCCGCCAGCACAAAGTGGAACGCAATCCCCAACGCCAACGCGCCAAGCGCCTCCAGCGCGTAGATCAGGCTGACGGCGCGGTCGCCGACAGCTTGCTCGGCCAGTCGACACGCCAACGCGAACTGTGCCCCCAACACGAGGCACCCCGGCCCCACGGTGAGCGCTGCGAGCCACAGAATCTGCGGTCCAGTGGTGACCTCGCCGGGGAACATCGTCCTGCCGCCCACGGCGCGACTGACCAGCAGTTCGAGGGGGATTACCACGGCGAGAAGCACCTGCGCGCCGGCGAAGGAGGACACGCCCGCAGCGCCCGGCCGTATGCGCCCGGTCAGCCAGCTTCCCGCCGCCACGGTGAGCATCCAGCTCAACAGGATCACCGCGATCGCGAGCTCATTGCCGAAGAACGAGGTGAGCAACTCGCGAACCAGTAGGACCTGGAGCAGCAGAGATGTGCCGCCCATCAGCACTGCGCCGCAACCGAGAGCCGGTGACATGATGATGTGGAGGACCCGTGCGTGATGCCAGAGATGTGGTGGGCATGGCCTGTGTACCGCGCCTGCTATACTGTTTCGCTGCCACGCCTCCGGGGCCTTCCACCGCCCGCTGGTCTCCCGGACTCACTTCCACCCGTTCAGCTCGTGGTCGAGCTGCCCCAGGCGGCGCAGGTCATCCAGAGCCGCCGACACCGCAGGCAAAACGTTCTCGTCCTCGGTTCCCGCGTTCGCCAGGTTCTGGTTCTCCAGCAGCACCAGCGTCGTCGACGGCTGCAAGGAGAACTCGGGCACGGCGTTATAGACGAAGTGCCCGGCGATGATCAGCGTCAGGGGACGGGACCCCGTGACGACGAACCGGGGCTTCTCCGGCTTGATGTAGAACTGGTTCGAGGACAGGAAGACCTGGCCCTCGTAGTCTCTCGCTTCGAGTATCGGTTCCTGCGTGTTCAGGTGCATCTTCGCCCCCTGGATCGTGACTCGCCCGGGGGGATCGCCCGCGTTGCCCTCCAGCACCAGATGCCGGTCGGACTGCTCATTGTAGAAATCGCTCATGACCAGCGAGTGGTTGTCGCGGATGTCAACGGTTGGGTCCGATAGCGTCGCCAGGCGCATCATGAACCCGAGGAAGCCATCGCGCTGCTGTTGATCACCCTCGACCGATATGGTGCCCTCGTACGAGTTCGCGATGAGCACCGTGGCCCGCGCGCAGTTGCGGAACCGCAGATTGCCCTGTACGTGGACGGCGTGGACCACGCTCTCCGGGGAGAGCTTGTCGAAGAGGATGCCCTGCCGGCCGGGGTGCTTGACGTACATGCCGTGGGCGAAGACGCCGTCGTAGGTCATCAGCGACGGCCCGCCCGTGGATGTCTGGTGGATATCGGCTTCGCAGTCCATCGCGCCGAGGTCATGGTGCCCAACGGCCAGCCATTCGAGCCGCAGGTTCTGCGGGTCGGTCACCGCGAGGGTATTTCCGCCCGGTTCGCCTCGCCAGATCAACCCGCAGCGGAACCCGCTGCCACCGACGGTGTAGTCGGCGCCCGTTACCTGCAAGGTCCGTGTGACTTTGTAGATGCCCGTGGGGAGATAGGCGAGGGCGCCCTTGCCATGCTCACGCGCGGCGTCGATGGTTGCCTGAATCGCGTCGGTATCATCGGCCTTCCCGTCGCCAATCGCGCCGAAATCCTGCTTCGCGTCGAAGACCTTCGTCGGCACATCAGCCTCGGAGCGCAGGAAGGTCTGGCTCGCGTCACGCACTACGCCCGCTAGCTTTCCGGGAGGCACGCTCACGACGGTGCCCGTGTGCGGCGAGACGATCAGGCCGCTGGTGCCTTCGCTGCGGTTGCTCGACGCGATGAGCTTCTGCCCGCCACGCACCAACCGCACCGGTGGGCCCTCAGACGGCGGATCGGTGAAGACGCAGTCAAACATGACCACCGGCGCGCCGTTGAGATGCACCGCTCCCTGAGGATCCGTCCAGCCAGCCACGTGGCAGTCCTGGATCACGAGGGGAGCGATGGTCCCGCCCTCGGTGATGAACCTCCGGGAGCCGACGGAGGTGCAGCGCCGGA
>JALGSS010000882.1 GCA_029821745.1 Candidatus Zipacnadia bacterium | reverse complement strand
CCTGCGAGAGCGCCGTGGCCGACCTCACGCCGGCTGGCTGCGCGCAGGCCACGGACCTCACCCACACTGAAGGGCGGGAAGTTGTAGTGGTGCGTGAAGCGCGCCCACTCTTCCTCGTCCTCGAGCGTGCGGACCATGCGCTGGTCCCGCCGTGCGCCCAGTGTTGTGATGGAGAGTACCTGAGTGTCGCCGCGGTCGAAGATGCCGGAGCCGTGGGTGCGCGGCAGAAGGCCCACATCACAGCTCAGCGCGCGCATCTCGTCGAAAGCGCGGCCGTCGGCGCGACGGTTCTCGTCAACAACGATCTCCTGCAGCCGCTTCTTCTGGATGCTCTCGATGAGGTACTCGATGTCGACGCTCTTGTCTCTCAGGTCCTCGGGAAGGCCCTCGGCGATCGCGGCGTTGATCGCAGCGATCTCCGCATTGCGCGCGTCCTTCTCGTTGATCTCCACGGTCGCGCGGATGCGGTCGCCGAGATTCGTCTCGATGTACTCCGCGATGGCTGCGTCCGGCTCCCACATCGGGAAGTCGGCCTTGGGCTTGCCGGCTATCTCACGAAGCTCCTCGATCGCGTCGATGACCACTTGGCCTTCATCAACCGCGAGCTGCAGCGCTTCGCGCACGCGCGCCTCGGCGATCTGGTCGCCTTCCATCTCGAGTTCGACGAAGCCGTCGCGAGTGACCGCGCCGAGCAGGTTGAAGTCGCCCTCGTTGAGGTCCTCACGCACGGGATTGACGACGAGCTCGCCGTCAACTGTGCCGACCTGGACCCCCGCAAAGGGGCCATTGAAGGGAATGCGTGAGATGTGCAGGGCTGCGCTCGCCCCAATCATCGACACGACGCTGACCGAGCCCTCGGGGGCCACAGATAGCGGGTTGACGATGACCTGGACGTCGTTGCGAAGACCGGGAGGGAGAAGCGGACGGATCGGGCGGTCCACGCCTCGGCCGATAATGACGGACTCGTCCGAGGGCTTGCCCTCACGCTTGAAGAACCCGCCGGGGATACGCCCGACGGAGTACATCTTCTCTTCGAAGTCCACTCTCAAGGGCAGGAACGGCAGCGTAGTCGGTTCGTCGGTCACGCATGCTGTGACCAGGATTACGGTTTCGCCGTATGTTACCAAGACGGCAGCATCGGCCTGTTTTGCCAGCGTGCCGCACTCAAAAGTGAGCTCGCGGCCGGCAAACTGGCAGGTTACTTTGTGTGACATTTAGATGTGGTCCTCCTGGGACCGGTCGGGGCAAGCGGCGAGGAAAATGCGAGGAAGCAGGGAAAACAGGGGGGAGTTGTCCGCGGCTGAGATTGCCCATCCCTCAGCACACGAAACGCCCAGGACTTGCCTGGGCGCGGATGTCTCGACTGCCAGTTGTTACACAAACTGTCAATCCGAAGAACCGCTCAGCGCACCATGTCCTGAGGACCATGGACGCTCGCTCAGCCCCTGCTTTCCCTGATTCCCCGGCGGCTTCCTCAGCCTGCCGGACCGTTAATAAGGGCATATACACCCTATGTTGTTGACGGGCCGCGCCGAAGATAGTTCAGCGCGGCCCGTTGAACGCTTAGCGCCGGATGCCGAGATCAGCGATCAAGGCCCGGTACCGCTCGATGTACTTGTTCTGCAGGTAGTTCAAAAGCCTCCTGCGCTGGCCGACCATCTTCAGCAGCCCACGCCGGGAGTGGTGATCCTTCTTGTGAGTGCGGAGATGGTCCGTGAGGTACTCGATGCGGCCGGTGAGCAGTGCTACCTGTACCTCGGGGGACCCTGTGTCGTTCTCGTGCTGCTTGTACTTCTCGATGATTTCCTTCTTGTCAGGTACGGTCAACGCCACGACAACCACTACTCCATCGTTTCCTTACAGCGTGTCCGGACGTCGCCGAACACTGCCGCCGGCGCACCATGTCAGGTAGTGCCCGTGACCGAGCGAGTCGCCGGAATTGCGAACGGCCCAGTGAGGGGACTTGCGCCAGTGACAAGATCATAGCACAGCGGGCCCCCAGTGTAAAGCGAACTGGGGCCTGCCGGAGGGGCATGGCGGGCTTATTCCACAAGCTCCCCATTGATCCGCAGGAACCCGAACCGCAGTGCGACGCCCTCGAAGTCCTCTGCTTTGTACTTGCCCGCCTTCTTCGCCGCCTCGATAGGAACTGACCGGTCCGGGGCTTCGGCCAGAAGTTCCACGGTCACCGTGTGGACCTCGTCCGGATCGGCCCCGCTCACCAGGCTCAGGGCCGAAAGCCGCTGGTAGTAGGCCCACGGATCGACCTGCACGCGATTGCCGCGGCCCTCGCCATCTACCGTCACCCGCACCTGCCCGGTGTCGGGCCCCATCAGGTCGAAGATGCTCGCGTCACTCCCGCGGAACTTGAAGGTCAGCGTGGCCCCCGGCGTCTTCGTGAGCCAGATCTGGTCAAAGTGCCTCCCGAAGTCCTTCCCGCCG
>JALGSS010000881.1 GCA_029821745.1 Candidatus Zipacnadia bacterium | reverse complement strand
TTCATGGGCCGGCCGGACCGGGGCTTCAGGCCGGGGGAGTCTCAGGCCAAGTTCTTCCTGGGGTACGGTAAGGGCGCCGTCGACATCGCGAATGTGCGGGTGGAGAACTACGGCGACGCTCCCGACACGGTCTTCGACCAGACCATCGACTACTGGGGTGGCCGTGAGCACCCGGACACCTGGCGCCTGCCCGCCCTGGAGCGCATCGAGAAGATCCGCAAGGGCGATGTTACCCTCCGCGTTCTCGACGCCGACGGGAACGCTGCGCCGGGGGCGACGGTGAGCGTCAAGCAGACGCGCCACAACTTCCGATTCGGGACTTGCCTCCCCGCCGGGCGTCTCGTGGACACAACCAACCCGGACAACCTGCGCTTCCAGAGAGAAGTCGAGCGCCTGTTCAACGCGGTCACTTTCGAGAATGACCTCAAGTGGGGCTCGATGAGCCAGGGCCGACTACAAGCGGTCGACGAAGCCGTCAAGTGGCTGCAGGAGCGCGACATTGCCGTGCGCGGACACTGTCTGCTGTGGGGCTCGTACAGGCACCTGGCAGGGCCGGTGCGGGAGCTCCGGGGACAGGAGCTGACGCCTGCAAGCAGCATGTCACGGACTACGCCGACCGGATGAAGGGCCGCCTGTATCTGTGGGATGTGGTGAACGAAGCGGGCAGCAATACCCAGTTGTGGGATGAGATCGGCTGGGAGGCCTTCGCGGACTGCTTCCGCTGGGCGCGAGCGGCTGATTCGAACGTTGAGTTGTGCTACAACGACTACGGGATCCTGCGGGACGACCGCGCGTATAAGGAGAAGGTCGCCAAGCGCATCCAGTATCTGCTCGACCACGACGCGCCGGTGCAGGTCCTCGGCCTCCAGGCGCATATGGGCCTACCCTTCACGCCGATTGATCGCGTGCTGGAACTTATGGACGAGTGGGCCGAGTTCGGCCTGCCGCTGGAGATCACGGAGTTCGACATCGGCTGCTGGGATGATAAGGAACACGGGCAGTACGTGCGCGACTTCATGACTGCGGCCTTCAGCCACCCGAAGCTGCAGTCCTTCATCATGTGGGGCTTCTGGGAAGGGTCGCACTGGCGCTCGAAAGTCGGCGCGGCGATGTTCCGGCGCGACTGGTCGAAGCGCCCGGCTCAGGAGGCCTGGGAGGACTTGGTCTTCGGGGACTGGTGGACGAACTGGGACGGCGCAACGAACGCCGAGGGCACCGCGAACCTGCGGGCCTTCTACGGCAAGCACACAGTGACGGTGGAATCAGGCGGGCGGACCGCCACCGCCGACATCGAGCTCTTGCCCGGGGGCGGGGGGAGAGGCGAGATCGGCCCGGCGGTGGCTCCGTCAGCCGTCCCTCGCGGGGCACTGGCTGCGTCGGAGACTTGATTGTTGCGCGCGTTGCTGCTATCGTGGAGCCAAGGGGGAAACTGGCCAGAGGGGTTTGCCCGTTGGACACACTGTCAAAATGTGAACGCAGCAAACGTATGGCACTTGTGCGGTCGCAGGACACGAAACCTGAGATGCGATTGAGGCGCCTGATCCACGGCATGGGCTACAGGTACAGGCTTCATCGCGCAGATCTGCCCGGCCGGCCGGACATCGTGTTCCCTGCGAGGCGGAAGGTCATCTTCGTTCACGGATGCTTCTGGCACCGCCACGCGCACCCCGCGTGTCGGCTCGCGCGGCTACCCAAGTCGAGGCTGGACTTCTGGCTACCCAAGCTGGAGGGCAACCGAGACAGGGACGAGCGGAACCAGATCGCGTTGCGCGCGTCTGGTTGGGACGTCCTAGTCGTCTGGGAGTGCGAACTGGCGGACACCAAGGCTCTACGTTTGCGGATCACCGGGTTCCTTGACGGAGGTGGCACCTCTTAATGCGCTCTGTGGAGATCTTCACTGGGGCTGGCGGGCTGGCGCTGGGCGTTTCTCACGCTGGATTCGAGCATTTGGCGCTTGTGGAGTGGAACCACACCGCTTGCGAGACAATGCGCGCGAACAAAGCTCGTGGTGCTGGCCACCCGGGAGGCTGGCCGATCCACCAGTCCGACGTTTCCACCTTTGACTTCGGTTTCCTCGGCGACGACATCGACCTGCTGGCTGGCGGCCCACCATGCCAACCCTTCTCGCTCGGGGGCAAGCACAGAGGACACGAAGACTCACGCAACATGTTCCCTGCGTTGGTGCGTGCTGTCCGGGCGCTGAAGCCGAAGGCGATTCTGGTAGAGAACGTCCGAGGTCTTGTCCGCCCGTCCTTTGCGAACTACTTCCAGTACATCCTGCGACAGCTCGCGTACCCGGAAATCACACGCGGAGAGGGCGAGCGCTGGTCAGATCACCAGGAGAGACTTGAGCGCCATCACACTTCCAGCCCCAAGAGTGGCTTGATGTACAACATCGTGCCGCGTGTCCTGAACGCGGCCGACTATGGGGTCCCGCAGAAGCGGGAGCGCGTGTTCATCGTTGGCTTCAGGAGCGACCTGGACATGCACTGGTCGTTCCCTGCCCCAACGCACTCCTGTGAAGCACTGCTATGGGATCAATGGGTGGATGAGACGTACTGGGACAGACACGGGATCCCTATATCGAAGAGGCCGGAGCCAGCCGCCCAGATGTGTCGACACATACAGCGGTTCGATGGTAGGCTCACGCCGCCAACACTCAGACCTTGGAGGACGGTGCGCGATGCCCTGGCGGGCTTGCCGGACCCCGAAGGTGCGCTCGTCGACTACGGCCAGAACCCCAACCACGAGTTCGTCGGGGGTGCGCGGTCCTACCCGGGCCACACCGGTAGTCCTGTGGATGAGCCAGCCAAGACGCTCAAAGCAGGGGATCACGGTGTGCCAGGGGGCGAGAACATGCTGACGTACAGCGACGGTCGTGTACGCTACTTCACTGTCCGAGAGTGCGCGCGCCTGCAGGATTTCCCTGACACCTACGTCTTCATCGGTTCTCGGACCGAGATGATGCGCCAGTTGGGCAATGCTGTGCCCGTCACCATGGGAACGTTGCTTGCGGACGGGATAAGAGCACGGCTGGAAGAGGCCGCAGGCTCGGGATACTGCAATGAGAACTGAGACCGCCTTCAACCCGCTGGACAAGAAGAACCTGGGCGTGAGTGTAGCCGACGCGCTCGTGGCCAAGCCTGCCGAGAGTATGCCGATAGGTGAGCAGTTCGAGGGTGCGGGCATCTACGCCCTCTATTACACAGGCGCCTTCCCGGCGTACGAGTCTATTGCAGAGCGCAACAGCGCCGGGCGTTTTGGGTTGCCGATCTACGTGGGCAAAGCCGTCCCCGCAGGCTCACGGAAGGGAATGTACAGCCTGGATGTGCCACCGGGGCGGGCGCTCTGCGAGCGGCTAGACGATCACGTGAAGTCGATCGAGGCGGCCAGCAACCTCCAGGTCACGGACTTCCTTTGCCGGGTCCTGGTAGTCGATGACATATGGATTCCACTGGGCGAGACGCTGCTCATCGAGCGTTTCCGGCCCGTCTGGAATGTCGTCGTCGATGGATTCGGGAACCACGACCCTGGTAGCGGGCGCTACCGACAGAAGCCGTCCGCATGGGACGTTCTGCATCCCGGGCGGCAGTGGGTTACAAGACTCACCGGCCAGGCTCCAAGCCGGGAGCGCATCGCTGCGGCGATACGGCAGCACTTCGCTGGTAGTGAGACCTAACACCAGACTGCTCTGCCCCATTTGTGTGACGCTTCTAATAGTAGTTGCATCCACTCGTCCCCTCTGTCCCTCTACTCCTCCTCC
>JALGSS010000880.1 GCA_029821745.1 Candidatus Zipacnadia bacterium | reverse complement strand
AGATCGACTCACGATCGCGCTTCGCGAAGTCACATGAAGGGGTGGCACCCCGCAAGCCATCAATGAACGGGTGCCACTGGTCCCGCTCAGCGGGACCAGTGCGTGAGAGATGGTCCACAAACACTGGTTCCACTTCGTGGTAACCAGTGCCACACGTCGATAGCAGGTTCGCGAAGTCCCATGAAGGGGTGGCACTGGTCCCGCTCAGCGGGACCAGTGCGTATCGATGGGGATCCCGGCCGGATACTTCGACCCGGTACGACTGCGTCTCGTAGTCCGGCCGCTCCACTTGCCTGGCTGCGAGTTGCACAGACCTGTGCCCGGTCTCCATCGCCGGGGGCTGCTGCGATGCGGGCCCACGACGCACCCTACTTCCACTCAACCTTCGCCGGGGCGCGATCCGGGACCCGCGGGAACTCCTCATCCGGCCAGCCGACCACGAGCACCTGGTACACCTGATTCTCGGCCGGAATGCCCAGCCACTCGCGCAGGTCCGCCCGGGCCTGGAGCGCCTCCGACGCATACCCCGTGATGCACGTGCCAAGCCCATGAGCTTCCGCCATCAGCACCAGGGCCAGAGTCGCGTAGTCGCAGGCAGTCTCGGGCATGACCTCCCCTCGGTCGGCATGGATGACAATGGCCACGGGCGCCCCGAACAACAGACGGTCCCGCCCCGCGTCCACGCTCTTCACGAATGCAGGCACGGCGGCGAGAATGTGCTCATGCATTGCTGACCCGGCGTCGAGGTCCAGCGCGGCCAGCTTCGCCTCGCGGTTCTCCCTATCGGTGAGGGCGTCCGCGAAGGCCCGGTAGTGATCCGCCACCCGGCGGCTGAACTCATCTCGCGTGGCATCCTCGGCGATGACGACATACTGCTGCGCCTGGCAGTTCGCGGCGGTGGGCACCCAGCGGGCAGCGTCGATGATCGCCTCGAGGGTCTCGCGTGGCACGGCGTCGGGCTTGTACTGACGCACCGTCCGGCGTCGCTGGATCAGACCCGCGAGGGCCTCCGGGGACGCAACAGTCTCGGGCAGGGGCAGCCCCGATGCGCCAGTCTCATCCGAGATCGCCCCGGTAGGGCAGATCGCCATGCAGTGCCCGCACTCGATACAGGCCACGCGGCCGATCTTGATGTGGTCGCCCTTGCTCCGAACCATATCGGAGGGGCAGGTGGTGATGCAAGCGCCGCATAGGGTGCACTTGTCCGCGTCAATCGTCAACCTCACAGTGATCCTCCCGGCAACTCCGCGCACGAGAATCCTCGCAGGCGGCATAGTGGGCATTGGGTACACGGGCCAGTTCGCCGCAGCCCGTCGGTTTCCCTGTCAGGGGGTGCCAGTGGCACCCATTCATTGGACTTCGCGAGCCGCACACGTTGCCGGTACTGCGGGCCGCCGCCCTGCCACGATCTGGGTTCATGAACCAATGCCGTGGCCGTCTGCCTTCGTAGCCGCAGGTCTTCAGCCTGCGGAGTGTTCACGTGGGCCGTGGAGAGCAGCCGGACTACGAGACGACACCGCATCGCGTCGACGTATCTGGCCGAGCACCTCACTCCAAGACGCACGGCACTGGGAGTGCCGGTGGCACCCGGTCATGTGACTTCGCGAGCCGTCGCCGTTCCCCCCATTCCTCTCAGAAGGGGGCCGGGGGGTTAGGTACGCTGTTGGCCTCGCGCCTTGAGCAGGTCACGCACCGCCGCGGGCGGAATGCTTCTGATAGTGGGCCCGTCGCTGTGATTCCACAACGAGGAGACGCGATCGCCGATGTTGGCCACGCGCTTCACCTATGCCGACCGCCTGGCGGCCCTGCGGGAGACGAAGCTTCGGCACACCCGGGAGAAGCAGGAGCTCGTGGGGTCGATGGATCACGACGACTGGGCGCTGATTCTCCCGCCGCCTGAATCCCGCGAGGTCGTTGAGACCATCAGCGGATCGGGCATGCCGATCACCGACGTGCTCATCAAGGGCTTCGAGCCCCGGCCCAATCACCCCAGCGGCGGGTTCTTCGGCCCGAAAGCCTGCGGCGAGAACTTCCGCGCCCTGCTGGAGGCCCATCCTCCGTATGTCGATCCCGCGGCGTCGCTCCTTGGCGGATACTGCGTCAACTTCGGCTCGTACCGCACGGTGGGCTGGAATCCGGAGCTGCGCTGCGACCATCTCGCCGAGGAACAGCGCAAGTATGGCCTCGTCACGGGCATCGGCGCGACCCAGCATTTCTGCCAGGACCTCGCCATCGGCCTGGAGCTGGGCTTCGCTGGCTTGCTGGACAAGATCGCCCATCACCGGGCGCTCAAGGGTCCCGAGCACGCGGGATTCCACGACGGGCTGACGGACGTGGTCCTCGGTCTCCAGGCCTGGGTGCGGACGAACGTGGCTGAGGCACGCAGACTGGCCGAAGATGAGAGCGACCCGGATATCGCCGACAGCTTGCGGGCCATGGCGGACATGAACGAA
>JALGSS010000879.1 GCA_029821745.1 Candidatus Zipacnadia bacterium | reverse complement strand
AAAGGCAGGATGAGCGACAGGATAAGAGACACGAAAAACGGCAAGAGAAGAGACAGGACGAACGACACGAGAAAAGGCAGGATGAGCGACAGGATAAGAGACACGAGAAAAGGCGGGATGAAAGGCAAGAGAAACGGCACGACTAGCGGCCGACGGCGTCGCCCAGACTCCAGGCGCTGTCCTCGTACTCAAGTTCGACAATCCACACCCGTTCGTGCGGTGTGCCATTCGGCCGGTGGAAGCTCGTGTACAGCTTGCGAAACCCTTGAAGACGCAGTTGTGCCCGCCGTCATTGGCGATGACCGGCTCCGCTGACTGCGTGTATGGCCCAAGCAGAGAGTCGGCCGTCGCCACGCCGCAGCAGTAGCCGTCGCGGTCGTTGAAGCTGGACCAGAATAGGTGGTACTTGCCGTCCCGTACCACCATCATCGGTCCATCGATCACATGGTTTGACCACCCGGCGTCCTTGCCCCGGAACAGGAAGTGCGGCTCCCCGATAAGCTGGGTGTAGTCGGCGGAGATCCGCTGCGCCCACATCTCGCCGATCTTGCACTGGACCCACTCGTGCACGTAGATCAGCCACTCGCTTCCGTCCGTATCAGTGAATAGGTGACCGTCGAGGCATTCCCAGTCCGGGGGAGTGAGGGCACGGTCCGCCACGTTCTTGTAGGGCCCCGTAGGAGACGCGCTGACGGCGACGCCGGTGCCGCGCCGCGTCTCGTCGCTGTTCCCGGAGTAGAAGAGCCAGAACTTACCCTTCCGCGCCACCATCTCCGGCGCCCAGAATTGGTACGCGACCCAGGTCGGCGGTGCGTCGAACTCCAGCACTTGCCCCCGGTCGGTCCAATGGATCAGGTCGGCGGACGTCAAGCAGTGGAACCCGCCGCCCTCCTTGCCCCACGTGTCGCCGGTGGTCCCGATCATGTAATAGGTGTCCTCGTAGGGCATGACCCACGGGTCGCGCATGTGGATGTCGTCGGCGAGCATAGCCGTATCAGCTCCTTGGGCCAAACTGTGCATCTGGAGCGCCCCTGCAATCACAATGAGCGTGACCAACAGCAAGCTCGGCGCGACATGAGAAGTCGTTTGCATCGGCGCCCCCTCTTGTGGCTTGCGTAGTACTCACTCAGAACCTCATTCCCGGTCTGCAGCGAACCCTCCTCCATGCGGGACGGCATTGCCGGAGGATTTCCCCCCGCTGTCTGCGAAACAGTCCGGGAGTTCTTTGCATCAGCCCACGAATCGGGGTGTCGCCTGTGCCGGCGCCAGGTCAACTCACGGAGCACGTTCAGGCCTATCTGTACGGACCCGCAGATAAGCGGGAAGCCATTCTCAATGAGCTTGACGGGCTGCAGGCGATACCCGATGACCCGATCTCTCTCGTGGAGGCGTGCTTTGCGCAGAAGTGTGAGGGGCAACCCAAGGGAGTGGTCTTCGATGACCACTTCCAGCTTCCGCCTTTGAGAGAGCGCTACCCGGAGGAGCTTCTGAGCTTCCTGGTGCCGGACGGCTACGACGGCCACAAGCCCACCGGGCTGATGATTCTGCTCCACGGTGGTGGAATGGGTACCGGGCGAGATCGGGCCCGGCTGTGGCTTGAGGAAGAGCCCGAAGGCGGCGGAGGCTACCACTTCCGTGAAGAGCTATCTGAGCGTTCGTACATCTCCGTCGCTCCCAGCAACCTGCTGCTGCCGACCCATCAGCGGTGGTCGAACCCGGAGTCTGACGCCTATCTACTGGCCGTCATGGAAGAGGCCGCGTGCCGCTACAACATCGACCCCGACCGCGTGTACCTGATGGGGCAATCGATGGGCGGCTTCGGGGCCTTCCATGTGGTACAGACGCTGGGCGATCGGTTCGCTACGATCGGGTCTCACGCGGGAGCGTGGTACTACGGATTCTGGGAGGGTCTGCGGAACGTCGATTTCTGCATCATTCAGGGCGCGAATGACAACGTGCCCGGCGAAAGGCCTCGGTTCACGGACCTGCCCTTCGCGCGGATGGCCAGCGCGATCCTCAGTGGCTTCCACATCCCCCACACGTACATCGAACACGATGGTGGCCACTCTTTCACCGACCCCGAAGCGCGGAAGGCAGGCGCGGAGTTCCTGCAACGCGCAGAGAGCAAGCAGCGAGATCCCTATCCCGACCGGGTCGTGACGTGCTCCAGGAAGGGCGCCTTCGACCTGTACGAGTCGCCCCACCATTACTGGATCTCAATCGATGCGGAGCATCATGGCAGCTTTGAGATGGACCACATTGAGCCCACCGAGTCGAACCCGTCATACTGGACCACGGACTTCCGCCACAGGACCATCAACGTGCATGGTGGCGCGGTCGACGCAGTCAACAACGGCGAGAACCACTTCACCGTGCGCACCCGCAGTGTCGACGCCTTCACCCTCTGGCTGAGTCCTGCGATGGTGGACTTCTCCTTGCCGGTGCATGTGGAAGTCAACGGCCGGCTCGTGCATAGTGACCCGGTGGAGCAGTCGCTACGCACTACGCTGGAGTCCTTCGACCGGAAGCGCGATGTGGGGCAGCTATACAGCGGGAAGATCGAGATCACGACGAAGGTAGACGACTGGGCACTGACGAGACCTGCGCAGCCCTGAGAACGGTTGAGCTGAGAGACTCACGTCGGTAGCTGCGGGGTGGCCGCGTCGTGCAGCGACCGGGGCCCCGCAGGCCCGTACAGCCGTCGTGAGGGCGT
>JALGSS010000878.1 GCA_029821745.1 Candidatus Zipacnadia bacterium | reverse complement strand
AGACCCCGCGCCCGGGAACTTCTGGATTCAGTTGCGCGCCCAAAGCTGCTATACTTACCGGGCAGCCGTCTGGCGCATCAACATATGGACCCAGGAGTGTTCGCAAGTGGCCGCGAAGCTCACGATCATCGGGAACATCAACATCGACTTCGTCATGGAAGCGGACCGGATGCCCCGTCCGGGGGAGACGTTGGTGGGGAAGAACCTCAAGTTCGTCGCGGGGGGAAAAGCGGCGAACCAGGCCGTGACCGCTGCCCGACTGGGGGCGCACGTCACCCTCATCGGGAATGTGGGGCGCGACGCCTTCGGGCCCGCGCTGGTGGACAACTTCGAGCGCGAGGGGATTAACCCCGAATACATCCTCCGAGACGACGAAGCAACGACCGGGGCGGCGTTTATCGCCCTGATGCCTGACGGCGAGAACAGCATTCTGTCGGTTCTCGGAGCCAATGACCGGGTGAGTCCCGAGCAGGTCGAGGCCGCTGCGCCCGCCATTGAGAAGGCGGACATTCTCCTCGTGCAGTTGGCCGTACCGTTGGAGAGCGTTGACCGCGCGATCCAGATCGCGGTCGACCGTGGGGTACCGGTCCAGATGGACCCGACTCCCATCGGCCCGGGGCTCCCAAAACTGTGGCGCCGGACGTACCGCGCCACGCCGAACGAGACGGAAGCGGAGGCGATGGTCAAGGTGCGGGTCGAGGACCTTCCCAGCGCCGTCGCGGCTGCCCGCAAAATCCGCAGACGCGGGGTCAAGGTGCCCATCGTCAAGCTCGGCGCCCAGGGCTGCGTTGTCCTGGATGAGGGAGGCCCGCGCTTGGTCCACGGCTATGAGGTGGAAGTCGTTGACACCACGGGCGCGGGAGATGCCTTCGCCGCCGGGCTCGCGGTGCGCAGTGCTGAAGGTGCACCCATCGACCACGCGCTTGCCTTCGCGAATGCCTGCGGAGCGCTGGCCTGCACGCAATTTGGGGCCCAGCCGAGTCTGCCGCGCCGGGAAGACGTCGTGCGTTTCCTCAAGGAGCGCGGCGGCGAGGATGGCGCAGTCATCGAAGCATTGTAGAGGTTGTGTTGAAGAAGTGTAATCATGGGCACGGGGTGCCTGGTCGTGTGTGACGGGGCCCCGTGCAAGGCCTCATTGGCTTGCCCGCTCGTATCCGGACGCCGTCTCCAGCCTGCTGGGGGCGGCGCTTGTGTGTTTCCCTGAAGGGCTTCTCGCATCAGGCGGCCAACTAGCTGCCGAGACGTCCATCCCGGGCAGCAGGTGAGACCTATGTCCTTCGACTTCGACGCGATGGCCGATCCGATCATCCCCGTTGGCGAGGTGGATGATCTGCGCCGCAAGCAGTACGAGGCCTTCGACGGCTACTTCACGCGCCTGATCGAGGAGCAGGAGACCCGGCGTGAGGACCGCTGGCAGCGCGACTACTCCAGCGAGAAAGCCTACGTGGCGTCGGTCGCCCCGAATCGTGAGCGGTTCCTCGCCATGCTGGGCGGCCGGCATTGGGAGCGCGGCGAACTCAACCCGCGAGCCGAGGCCCTGTTCGAGACGGAGCATTACCGGTGCGAGCGCGTGTTCATCACCCCCTTCGAGGGCGTGGAGGTGGACTGCCTGGTGCTGACGCCTCCCGGGGATGAGCCGCGCCCTGCCATCCTATGCCAGCACGGTCTCGGCGGATGCCCGGAACTGGCCTGCGGATTCTGCCCCACCCGCGGGGCACCGGCCTACAATGCCTTCGGGATACGAATGGCGATGGAGGGATGGGTGGTGTTCGCGCCGCGGATGCTCAGCGGGTATGGCCGCGAGGAGTACAGTGAGATCTATGTGCCGCCTCACGATCCCCAGCGCGACGCGGTTCTCCGAGCCCGCACCCGCATCTACCGCAAGGCGATGCAGATGGGCATGCGGCTGTTCGGCACCGAGATGTTCGTGCTCTCGCGCTTCGTGGATTACATAGAGACCCTCCCGAGCGTCATCCCGGACCGCATCGGCCTGTACGGACTCTCGCAGGGCGGGCAGACCGCGCTCATGTTCCCCGCCGTCGAGCAGCGGATCAAGGCCACGGTCTGCTCCGCCTACTTCAACTGGCGCATGAAGAAGCAGGTCGTGCCTGATCCACGGGGACGGTATGTGTCGTACATTGATACGACCGAGGAGGAGAAGTTCTTCGCCGGCCACCTGCTGGAGTTCTCGGACAGCGATGTCGTCAGCCTGATCGCGCCGCGAGCCTTCATGGCGGAAGTCGGGAAGCTGGATCGAGCGGTCTACTGGGAGTACGCTCTGGAGGAATTCGCGAAGGCGAAGCAGCACTACGCGCGCCTGGGCATCGCGGACAAGTGCGAAGTCTGCGTGCACGAGGGCGGCCACGAGTGCCGGTGCATCGAGAGCTTCGAGTTCCTGCGCAAGTGGGTCTAGCGACTACAGAGGCACGCGTCTGGGGCGTCACCGATTCCACGTG